>NZ_JALBGW010000019.1:0-59601 GCF_023006485.1 Neorhizobium sp. BETTINA12A | reverse complement strand
GCATCTGGAAACGCCGCAATCGGTCAATCTGCCCGAACAGGACAAGGACCGGCTGGCGGCCAACATGCGGCTGGCCGAACAGCTCGGCGGCGAGACCGTGACGCTACCGGCGCTGCAGCCGTCGCGCGAGATCATTGCTTATGCGAATGCCAACAACTTCACCCATATCGTCGTCGGACGCCCGGCCAGACCGCGCTGGCGGCAGATCTTGCAGGGGTCGGTTACCTATGACCTGATCCGCTACGCGGGCGATATCAGCGTCCATGTCATCTCCGGCGACACCAAGGAAGGCGAACCGAAACGAGGCCTGAAGGCGGCGCAGCTGCCCAAGGCCTTCCGCTTCAAGCCCTATGTCAAAAGTACGATTTTCGTGGCTCTCGCGATCATCGCCGGTGCTGCGCTCGACCAGACGCTCGACGTCCGCAATCTTGCCCTCGTTTTCCTCATGGCGGTGTTGGCGGCCGCGGTGCGCGGCGGGCTGGGGCCGGGCCTGTTCGCTTCGGTGGCCGGGGCGCTCTCCTTCAACTTCTTTTTTCTCGAACCGCGCTACACGTTTACGGTCCGGGATCCGGAAAGCCTGGTGGCGCTGTTCTTTTATCTTGGCGTCGCGGTCGTTGCTTCAAACCTGACGGCGGCCGTGCAGCGCCAGGCGGAGGCGGCCCGCCAGCGGGCGCGCACCACCGAAGACCTCTATCTCTTCTCGAAGAAACTCGCCGGTACCGGCACGCTGGACGATGTGCTCTGGGCGACCGCCTTCCAGATAGCCTCGATGCTGAAAGTCCGCGTAGTCATCCTGCTGCCGGAAAACGGCTCGATCGCCGTCAAGGCCGGTTACCCGCCGGACGACACGCTGGTGGATGCGGATATCGCCGCCGCCAAATGGGCCTGGGAGCATAATCGCCCGGCCGGCCGCGCCGCCGACACGTTGCCGGGGGCCAAACGTCTTTACCTGCCGATGCGCACCGGCCGCGAAGCGGTCGGCGTCATCGGTCTCGACAACGATAAGCAGGGACCATTGCTCACCCCTGAACAGCAGCGGCTGTTCGATGCGCTGACAGATCAGGCAGCGCTGGCGATCGAGCGCATCCAGCTTGTCTCCGATGTCGACAAGGCCAAGCTCGCCGCCGAGACCGACCGCCTGCGCACCGCGCTGCTCACCTCGATCTCGCATGACCTGAAGACGCCGCTTGCCGCGATCATGGGGTCGGCGGGCACGCTCAAGGATTTTGGCGCCGACATTCCGGAAGAGGCGCGTGCCGAACTGCTGACCAGCGTCGTCGACGAGTCCGAGCGACTGAACCGTTTCATCTCCAACCTGCTCGATATGACCCGCATCGGCTCCGGTGCCATGGAGCCGAACTACGCCTTTCATTTCGCCGGCGATATCGTTGGCACGGCCTTGAGCCGGACCGCGAAGATTGTCTCCGCCCACAAGCTCAATGTCCGCATTCCCGCCGACATGCCGATGCTGAAGGTCGATCCGGTCCTGTTCGAGCAGGTCCTGTTCAACCTCATCGACAATGCCGCCAAGTACGCGCCGGAAGACACAGTCATCGATATCCGTGGCTGGCAGGATGGCGGTTCAATCCTTATCTCGGTGATGGACGAGGGACCTGGCATCCCGCCCGACGATCTGGAGCGGATCTTCGACAGTTTCTACAGGGTGCGGAAGGGTGACCATGTGCGGGCAGGCACGGGACTCGGCCTTTCCATCTGCCGCGGCTTCATCGAGGCCATGGGCGGTACAATCCGGGCGTCCAACCGGTCCGATCGCCCGGGTGCGATCTTCACGATCCGGATGCCGGTGCCGACTGAAATGCCCATTATGGGAGAACAGGAATGACCAATACCGCGGTGCGCGTCCTGATCGTCGATGACGAGCCGCCGATCCGCAAGCTCTTGCGCGTGGGCCTCTCCACCCAGGGTTATGCCGTCAGCGAGGCGATGAATGCCAAGGTCGCGATCGATCTCGTAAGATCAGAAAAGCCGGACCTGATCATCCTCGATCTCGGCCTGCCGGATATGCCGGGTCACGATCTGCTCGCCAGATGGCGGGGCGAGGGGCTGGATTTGCCGATTGTCATCCTCTCCAGTCGCACCGACGAGGCCGGCATCGTCAAGGCGCTCGAACTCGGCGCCGACGACTATGTGGCGAAACCCTTCGGCATGAACGAACTCGTCGCCCGCATCCGGGTGGCACTGCGCCATCGGCTGCAGACACAGGGCGAAAAACCCGTCTTCCAGACCGGTGAGCTTTCGGTCGACCTCGTCAAGCGCATCGTCAAGGTTGCCGACCGGGAGATCAAGCTGTCGCCGAAGGAATACGACATCCTGCGTATCCTGGTGCAGCATGCGGGTAAGGTCCTGACCCACCGGTTCCTCCTCGAACATGTCTGGGACGGCCTGACCGACGTGCAATACCTGCGCGTCTATGTGCGCCAGCTTCGCCAGAAGATCGAGAAAGCGCCCGATCAGCCGCAATATATCCTGACCGAAACCGGCGTCGGTTATCGGCTGCAGGAAGGCCAATAGGCGCTGCTATTTTCATCAATGGACATGACCCCCATGAAACTTCGGGATTATCTCCCGCCGGAGAATATCGTGCTGGATCTGGCGCCGCCGTCGAAGGCGATCCTGATCCGGCAACTCGCCGCGCTGGCCGCCGAAAGGCTGGCGCTCGATGCCGGCGAGACCGTCCGGGTGCTGACCAACCGCGAAGCCCTGGGTTCGACAGGGATCGGTGCCGGCATTGCCATTCCGCATGCAAACGTGCAGGGCCTCGATCGGCATTTCTGCCTTTTCGCGCGGCTGGCGAAGCCGGTCGATTTCGAGGCGGTGGACGACGAGCCGGTCGATCTCGTATTCCTGCTTCTCAATCCGCAGAACCGTTCGGACCACTTGAATATTCTGTCCTGCATCGCGCGGCGCGTGCGTGAGGAGGAGGTGGCTGCAGCCATTCGGCGAGCTGCCGGCGTCCAGGACGTTCATTCGCGTCTTTGCCCAGCAAATCTATGATTAAAATGCGGGTAAGTTGGATTAGGCGAACGTAAACGACTTCTTCCTAATGTCCTTGACCGGCGGATCGCAACTCCTGGGGCGCCCTGTTGCGTCGGTTTGGGAGAGAGAGATGATAGGTGCAATCAAATTCCTGCCCGCCAGGACGTTTGCTGCCGTTGCATTTGCTGTCTCCGGCTTCGTCGGCCTGATCGCCTGGGGAGAATATTCCAGCTGGAGGTCCCAGGTCGCCGGCATCGAGGCGGGCCTGGCCCAGACGGCCAAGGCGCTGGTGCAGCATGCCGACGACACGGTCGACATGGCGAGGTTTCCGCTGGCGGCCCTGATCACCCGCATCGAGCAGGAACGCGACGTGGTGGACATGCCGGCAAAGATCACCCAGGTGATGAAACGCCAGGTCGAGACCACCCCTTGGCTCGACGCCCTCGCCGTCTTCGATGCCGATGGCAGAATGGTCGCAACATCGTCTTCGATCGACGCCAGCGGCATGAATTTTTCGGATAGGGAGTATTTTGTATTCCACCAATCCTCAGACACGCGCGAGCCCGTATTGGGCAGGCCGTTGAAGAACAAGTTGAACGGTCAGTGGATATTGCCGGTCACGCAGAGGATCAGCAATCCGGACGGAAGTTTCGGCGGCGTTGCGCTGGCGGCATTCATCCTCACCGAATTGACCAACTTCTTTCAGGGCTTCAGCCTGGGCAGCGAGGGCTCGTTCCTGTTGGTTCGCCGCGACGGCGTCGTGCTGGCGCGTGCGCCATTCCTCCAGACGCTGCTTGGATCGAGCATCTCGTCCTACGATCTGTTCACGGACCATCTCCGCCAACGGCATTCCGGCTCCTATCACTACGTCTCCCCGATTGATGGCCTGCAACGCATAGGCGGCTTTTATCAGAGCGAGCGCAGCGGCCTGGTCGGACTTGCTGCGGTATCCCAGTCCGAAGCGCTGGCGACCTGGATGAAGGGCGCGCGGATACGATGGGTCGCGTGCCTTATCCTAGTGGCGATCACCGGCTTCCTGGTTTGGCGCTGGCGGCGCCAGGTGATGTTGCGGCGGGCGAGCGAAGCACTGCTGGTGGCGCGCGAAGCGGAATTCCGGCTGCTTGCGGAAGGTTCGGGCGACCTGATCCAGCGCTTCAACGGCCATGGGATCAGGGAATATCTCTCGCCATCGGTCAGGGAGATACTCGGTGTCGACGCCGAGGCGATGCTTGGCACTCATATTCTCGAGAACCTGCATGAGGACGATCACGGTGCCGTCACCGAGGTCATGGCCCGGTTGCGGGAAGGGTCTACCAGGGAAAACATGATCGTCCGGCGCAAACGGGCCGACGGCAAGCAGATCTGGCTCGAGACCACTTTGAACAGGCTGCCGGGCGGCACCGGCGGTACCGATATCCGCATTGTTGCCGTCACACGCGACGTCACGCGTCAGAAGAGCCTCCAGGAAGAGCTGGATGCGCTCGCCAATACCGACGAACTTACCCAGCTCGCCAATCGCCGCTCCTTCAATGTCCATTTCGAGGACATGGTGTTGCAGGCGGCACAGCAATACGCGCCGCTCTCCCTTCTGATGATCGACGCGGACCACTTCAAGCTGTTCAACGATACCTATGGCCACGCCTCCGGCGACGACTGTCTGCGAGCGGTTGCCACTGTCGTGCGCGGTTCGATCCGTCGGTCGAAGGATCTCGCCGCCCGTTATGGCGGCGAGGAACTTGCGGTCCTGTTGCCGGATACGAATGGCGCCGGTGCGTTGAAGGCAGCGGAAAACATCCGCCAGCGCGTCGCCGGCCTTCAATTGCCACACGAGAAGAACCTTCCCTGGGGGCACGTGACGATCAGCATAGGCACCGCGACCTTCTATCCCGCAGGAGGCGTCAAGCTGACAACTGCGGAACTGTTCGAGCGCGCCGACCATGCGCTTTACCGGGCGAAAAACAGCGGTCGCAATCAGGTCGCGGCTGGCGGGGACGAGGCGGCCAGGACCACCGTCCGGCCGGAAATCAAGTCCGTCTGACCGCCTGCCACGTTCATGGGCCCGTTATATCCTTGATAAATGCCAGATTTCGCGCTTGACGTCGGCCCGGAGGGGAATACTAAGAAACATCCCCCACCGACGGCCGTTTGACCGCCGAACATCCATCCCTATCGTGTTCGCCCCGCGGCGTTCCCAGGTGAACCCATGACCAATCCAAGCTCGAACCGGGCGCTCGTCATTGCGGCCGTCATGGCAAGTATGGCGATGATCGCAATCGAGGCGACGATCGTCTCGACGGCCATGCCGCAGATCGCCGCCCAACTCGGTCAATTGAACCTCTATAGCTGGGTCTTCTCCTCCTTCCTGCTGGCACAGACCGCTATGACCGTGGTGTTCGGCAAGCTTTCCGACATCTACGGTCGCAAGCCGATTATTCTGTTCGGTACGGCAATCTTCCTGATCGCCTCCGTTCTGGCAGGTTTTGCCTGGTCGATGCCGTCGATGATCGCCTTTAGGCTGTTGCAGGGCATCGGTGCCGGTGCGATCCAGCCGGTCATCATGACGGTCGTCGGTGATCTTTATCCGGGGGCGGAACGTGGCAAGGTCCAGGGATATCTGGCCAGCGTCTGGGCGCTTTCTGCGGTCGTCGGGCCGCTACTCGGCAGCATCATCGTCCACAGCCTGCCTTGGGCCTGGGTGTTCTGGATCAACGTGCCGATCGGTATCATGTCGGCGATTGGCTTCATCGTGTACCTGCAAGAAGAAAAGCAGACCCGGACGGCATCAATTGACTTTCTGGGGGCAGGCCTCTTCGCCGTGGCCATCTCCGCGCTGATGATCGCGCTCACCGAAACCGAAGGTGCCACCGGCTATCTGTTCGTTTCGCTGGCGATCTTCCTCGTCAGCTTCCTGCTGTTCATCTGGCAGGAGCGGCGCGCCTCGGCTCCGATGGTTTCTCTGGAACTCTGGCTGAAGCGGCCGATCGCTTTTGCCAATACGGCGGTCTTTCTCTCCAGCATGGCGATCATGGGGCTGACGACCTTCCTGCCGATGTACGTGCAGACGGTGCTCAACCGCTCGCCGCTGGTGGCCGGGTTCACGCTGACCATGCTGCTGGTCGGCTGGCCGAGCGGCGGGACCTTCGCCTCGCGGATGTTCCCGCGCTTCGGACTGCGGCCGCTGATGATCGCCGGCAGCCTCTTCGTTCCGGTCGGGGCGTTTCTCCTGGTGCTGCTGACGCCGGAAAGCTCGCCCGTCCAGGCAGGCGCCGGCTCGCTGCTGATGGGCTTCGGCATGGGCCTGCTCAATATCTCTGGCCTGGTGATCATCCAGGACAATGTCGGCTGGTCCGAACGCGGCAGCGCGACGGCCTCCAACGTCTTTTCCCGCAATCTCGGCAGCACGCTCGGTGCAGCGCTTCTCGGCGCCGTCCTGACCTACGGGCTTGCCAATTCCATTACGGGGCCGATCACGTCCGATCAGTTGCGCGATCTGCTGCAGGGCGTCGGCGGCGGACTTGCGGCCGGTTCGCCCATCAGGTCCGCGCTTCAGCACGCGCTGCACATGACCTTCATCGCGATGTTCCTGATCACTGCGCTCATCATCGTCGCCTGCCTCTGCGTTCCGGGCGTTGCACGGCGTACCGAGGCGGCGCAGGAAGGCTGAGGCCTTCGAGACGGCCGATATCGCCGGACGGGCGGCGATATCGTTTGGACTAAAGCAGTACGGGAGCCGTATGTTACGGGCTCAGTTGCCGATACCGGCCTGTGCGACCAGGACCGGCTTGTCGCGGTAGTCGCTCGGGAACAGCTTCTTCAGGTTCTCGATCTTCGGCAGGTCGTTATAGACGATATAGGGATAGGTCGGGTTCTGGGTCAGGAAGTCCTGATGGTAGGCTTCCGCCGGATAGAAGGCCTTGCCCGGCTCGATCGTCGTGGCAATCGCCGCATGGAAGATTTTGGCCTTGTTGAGCTGGTCGATATAGGCTTTTGCGACGCGGGCCTGTTCCTCGCTGGTCGGGAAGACCGTCGAGCGATACTGCGTACCCGTATCCGGCCCCTGGCGGTTGAGCTGGGTCGGATCATGCGCGACCGAGAAATAGATCTGCAGCAGGTGCCCGTAGGTGACCTTTTTCGGATCGAAGGTGACCCGGACCGATTCCGCGTGGCCCGTCTTGCCGTAACCGACCGTCTCGTAGGCGGCGGTATCCTTGGCGCCGCCGGCATATCCGGAGACGGCGTTCTTGACGCCTTCGACATGCTGGAACACGCCCTGGACACCCCAGAAACAGCCGCCGGCGAAGATGGCGGTTTCGGTCGCAGCCGTGCTCGCCGCCTGGTCGATCGCGGGAGCGGGGATGGCAATTCCTTCCTCGGCCGTAGCGCTGCTGGCCGCGCCAAACGTCAGGCCTGCCAAAACCAGCGCAGTGCCGGCAAAGGCGGTGAGGGTATAGGGTGTTTTCGTTCTGTTTTTCATGGCGGTCTCCTCAACCGAAGTGAATGAAGGATAGGGCGGCGGATCAGGCCGATACGGCACGGAATTTCATGACTGCGCCATTCATGCAGTAGCGCAGGCCGGTCGGCTTCGGTCCGTCGTCGAAGACATGGCCGAGATGGCCGCCGCAACGGGCGCAATGAACGGCGACGCGGACCATGCCGAGCGTCGTGTCGCTCACCGTGCCGACGGCGTCCTTAAGGGGCGCCCAGAAGCTCGGCCAGCCGGTGCCGCTTTCGAATTTCGTCTCCGACGAGAAAAGCGCCTGGTCACAGCCGACGCAGGCGAACGTGCCCTTGCGATGCTCATTGAGGAGCGCGCTGCTGCCGGGATATTCGGTGCCTTCCTCGCGCAGGATATTGTACTGCTCCGGCGTCAAAAGCTTGCGCCACTCGTCCGCCGTATGGGTCACGGGGAAACTGTTTCCGGCCGCCGCGAACGTCGAGCGGATGCTCGCGGCCAGAGGGACTGCGGCCAGCGTCAGCGCGCTGCCGGCCAGGAATATGCGTCTGTTCATCATGGCGGAACCTCCCGGTCCATAATCTGCTTTCCTGCATGATTACGGAAGAGGCGTGATGTTGGTTACACACATCGCCGGGAAACACCGAAACGTGATCTGGCGCAAGTTTCCCGAACGGGTAAGGCCCCGACCCGGAGGCCAGGACCTTCATGAATACGACATCAGCGCGCCGGCCATTTCCAGTTCTGGATTTCCGGCATGTCTTCGCCATGTTCGCGAACATAACGGGTGTGTTCGCCAAGCTTGCTCTTCAGCATGTCGACCACATCAGCCGCCTTTTCCTTCAGTCCGGGAACGCGCGCGATTGCCTCGATAGCGAGGTGGAACCGGTCGAGTTCGTTCAGCACCGTCATGTCGAAGGGCGTTGTCGTCGTGCCTTCCTCGATGAAGCCGCGCACATGGATGTTCTGGTGATTGGTGCGTTTGTAGGTCAGCCGGTGGATGAGGTAGGGATAGCCGTGATAGGCGAAGATCACCGGCCGGTCGGTGGTGAACAGCCGGTCGAATTCCGCGTCCGGCAGTCCGTGCGGATGCTGGTCCTGAGATTGCAGGGCGAGCAGGTCGACGATATTGACGACGCGGATCCTCAAGTCGGGGATCGCTTCGCGCAACAGGGAGACTGCCGCAAGCGTCTCGAGCGTCGGCACGTCCCCGGCGCAGGCCATCACCACGTCCGGCTCGACCGCCCCGCCCTCGTTGCTTGCCCAGTCCCAGATGCCGATGCCTGCCTCGCAGTGCCGGATCGCCTCGTCCATCGTCAGCCATTGCGGCTCGGGCTGCTTGCCGGCGACGATGACGTTGACGCGGTCCCAGGTCTTCAGGCAGTGGTCGCCGATCCATAGAAGCGTATTGGCATCCGGCGGCAGGTAGATACGCACGATATCCGCCTTCTTGTTGGCGACGAGGTCGACGAAGCCGGGGTCCTGATGGGAAAAGCCGTTGTGGTCCTGCCGCCAGACATGCGAGGTCAGCAGGTAGTTGAGCGAGGAAACGGGCTTGCGCCACGGCAGTTCGCGCGACACTTTCAACCACTTTGCATGCTGGTTGAACATCGAGTCGACGATGTGGATGAAGGCCTCGTAGCACGAGAAGAAACCGTGCCGGCCGGTCAGCAGATAACCTTCCAGCCAGCCCTGGCAGAGATGCTCGGACAGCACCTCCATCACCCGGCCGTCGCGCGACAGGTGCACGTCGTAGGGCTCGATCCGCTCCATCCAGACGCGGGAGGTGGCCTCGAAGACATTGCCGAGCCGGTTCGATTCCGTTTCGTCCGGGCCAAAGATCCGGAAGTTGGAACTGTTATCGTTGAGCTTCAGCACGTCGCGCAGGTATCTGCCGAGTATCTCCGTCGTCTGAACCATTTCGCTGCCCGGCGCCTTCACCGGCACCGCATAGTCGCGGATGTCGGGCACGACGAGTTCTTTGCGAATGAGGCCGCCATTGGCATGCGGGTTAGCCCCCATGCGTCGTTCGCCCCCGGGCGAAAGTGCGCGCAACTCCTCCTTCAGCCGGCCATTGCCGTCGAAAAGGTCTTCCGGGTCGTAGCTCCGCATCCAGTCCTCGAGGATCTTGCGGTGGCCGTCATCCTCGCGGCAGCCGGAGACCGGCACCTGATGGGCGCGCCAGAAACCTTCGACCTTCTTGCCGTCGACTTCCTTCGGGCCGGTCCAGCCTTTCGGGCTGCGCAGCACGATCATCGGCCAGCGTGGGCAGGTATCTGGTACCTTGCCTTCGCGCGCCTGAGCCTGGATTGCGCGTATACGGTCGAAGACCTTGTCCAGGGTGGCGGCCATCTGCCGGTGCATCTTGTCCGGTTCGTGACCTTCCACGAAGAACGGTTCATAGCCGTAGCCGCGGAAAAGATGGTCGATATCCTCGTCGGCCATGCGGCCGAGCAGCGTCGGGTTGGCGATCTTGTAGCCGTTGAGATGCAGGATCGGCAGCACGGCACCGTCGCGGGCAGGGTTGAGGAACTTGTTCGAATGCCAGCTCGCGGCAAGCGGACCGGTTTCGGCCTCGCCATCGCCGACGACGCAGGCGACCACCAGATCCGGATTGTCGAAGGCCGCGCCGAAGGCGTGCACCAGCGCATAGCCAAGTTCGCCGCCTTCATGGACGGAGCCTGGCGTTTCCGGTGCCGCGTGGCTCGGAATGCCGCCGGGGAAGGAGAACTGCCGGAACAGTCTTCGCATGCCGGCCGCGTCCTCGCCAATCTCCGGATAGATCTCGCTATAGGTGCCTTCGAGATAGGTGCTGGCGACCATGCCCGGCCCACCGTGGCCGGGACCGCAGACGTAGATCATGCTGAGATCGCGGTTGCGGATGATCCGGTTGAGATGCGCATAGATGAAGTTGAGGCCGGGGGTGGTGCCCCAGTGGCCGAGCAGCCGCGGCTTGATATGCTCCGGCTTCAGCGGCTCCTTGAGGAGCGGATTGTCGAGCAGATAGATCTGTCCGACGGAGAGATAGTTCGCCGCCCGCCAGTAGCGGTCGATGAGCGCCAGTTCCTCCGCCGTCGTCTCATGGTTTTCCGGCTCGATGGTCTTGAGTTGCATCTCATTCTCCTTCGATAGGTCGACCACATCTACCGCGGGTTTCCACCCGGGCTCATGACATGGATCAAGGCTGCGAATTGAGGATGGCGAGGCATTCCTCGGCGATCATCCGTTCCTCGTCGGTCGGGATGACATAAACCGCGACGCAGGCCGCGGGCGTGCTGATCTTCAGGGCGTTGCTGTGGTTTGCCGCCGTATCCAGTTCGACGCCGAGCCAGAGCAGGCGTTCGGCGATGCGCTTCCGGACCTCCGGCTGGTTCTCCCCGATGCCAGCGGTGAAGACCAGCGCATCGAGACCGCCGAGCGTCGAGGCAAGCCTTCCGACCTCGCCGGCGATCCTGAGCGCGAAGAGATCGATTGCCTCCCGGGCCTGGCTGCCGCCGTCCGCGATCAGTTCGCGGGTATCACCGCTGAGGCCCGAGACGCCGAGCAGGCCGGACTTGTGGTAGAGCATGTCCTCCACCTCCTCGACCGATTTCCCGAGCGGACCCAGGAAATGCAGCACCACGCCGGGATCGAGCCAGCCCGGCCTCGTCGCCATCGGAATGCCGTCGAGCGTCGAAAATCCCATGCTGGAATCGCGGCTCTCTCCGTTCTCGATGGCGCAGAGGCTGGCGCCGCTGCCGAGATGGGCGATGACGACTTTGCCGTTCGCGATGTCCGGGGCCTCCCGGACGAGTGCACCAGCCACATACCGGTAGGAAAGTCCGTGGAAGCCGTACCGTTTGATGCCCTGGTCGTGATAGGCGCGGGGGATGGCGAGACGCCGCACGAGGTCTGCCTGCGTCGCATGGAAGGTGGTGTCGAAGGAGCCGGTCTGGAAAAGCGCCGGCCGCAGGTGCCTGATGGCCCTGATCATCCGTAGCGCCTGCGGCTGGTGAAGCGGCGCCAGTTCCGTCAACGACTGGACCTTGGCGATCGTCTCGGCCGCCAGTTCCACCGGGCCACCGAACACGTCGCCGCCATGGACGATCCGGTGGCCGGCGGACGTGACGGCGTCGAGGTCGAAATGTTTGCCGAGTTCCCCGAACACCTCGTCCATCAACTCGGCGAGATCGTCGCCGGCCTCGCCCTTCAGCGGCAGCTCGAACTGTTCCGGGCCTTCCTTCAGATGCAGCGTCAGCGGGTAGGTCCCGAAATCGACGACGGCCTTGCCGATCCGTTCCGGCCTGTCGCCGTCCACCTTGAAGATGCCGATCTTCACCGTCGAAGAGCCGGCATTGAACGTCAGGAGAAGGTTGTCCGTCATAGAGGCATCCTTGCTTCAAGTCGTTTCGCAGCGGTGAGCCTCGCAAGAGCGGCCGACGCGGTTCGAACCTTGGCCGGGTCTGCGCGGCTTGTCAGTATGATAGGAACCCGGGCGCCGAGGACCAGTCCTGCGGCGTCTGCACCGGCGAAATAAATGAGCTGCTTGGCGAGCATGTTCCCGGCTTCGAGATCGGGAACCAGCAGGATGCACGACTGCCGTCCGCATCGCCGGCAGCGAAATCGCTTGGCGGATGATGGCCTCGTAACGGCCGTGATGTCTGAGCATGATGTCCACGGGAATCGACCTGTTCCTCTCGCTGAGAGCGCATGAGGGGGCGCCTACGATGACCTGTGTCGCCCGGAACGGAGCCGCTTTCCTTGACACAGCTCAATGTGCCGACGCCGCGATCCGTGGACTGTCGGGCCGGTGCCGTTCAGCATAAGGTGCAGCTATGATGACAGACGATCAGAGCAAGACGGCAGCCTTTCTGGCCAACCCGGCATCCTATGGGATCGCAGTCCCCGTCGAACGGATGGAGACGCATATCTCATTGATTTTCCTCGTCGGCGACCGGGTCTACAAGCTGAAGAAAGCGCTCAAACTTCCCTATCTCGATTTCTCGAGTGCCGCGATCCGTGAGGATGCCTGCCGCAAGGAAGTCGCGCTGAACAGCGAGACTGCTCCCGGTCTCTATATCGGCGCGCGGCGGATCACCCGCTCGGACGCCGGCACTTTGGAGTTCGATGGCGACGGGCCGCTCGTCGATGCCGTCGTCGAAATGACCCGGTTCGAACAGGGCCACCTCTTTGACCGGATGGCGATCGCTGGCCATCTGACGCAGGAGCTGATGACGCAGACCGCCCGGATGATAGCGTTCTATCATCGCCGTGCACCGGCTGTTTCGAAAGGAGGCGGGGCGGCCAATATCGAGGCTGTCCTCGACATCAACGATGCCGGGTTTGCGACCAGCCATGTCTTCGGTGCGGGAGAGGTGGCGAAACTCAGCGAGATCTTCCGGTCCCGGCTCGTGCGGCATAGCGAACTTCTCGACCGGCGGGCGCTGGCGGGCAAGGTCCGCCGTTGCCATGGCGATCTTCACTTGCGCAATATCTGCCTGCTGGGCGGCAAGCCATGCCTGTTCGACTGCATCGAATTCAATCTCGGGATCGCCACCGTCGATGTCCTCTATGACCTTGCCTTTCTGCTGATGGATCTCTGGCACCGCGGTTTCCCCGATCTCGCCAATCTGGTGATGAACCGCTATCTCGATGAAACGGACGACGAGGACGGGTTCTGCCTCCTGTCTTTCCTGATGGCGATCAGGGCCGCGGTCCGCGCGCATGTGACGGCGACCCAGGCCGAAGAGCCAGGCCAGGATGCCGCCAGACTGGGGCAGGAAGCGAAGTCCTATTTCGATCTCGCCCATGGTCTTCTGAGGGAAACGTCGCCGCGCCTGATCGCGATCGGCGGCCTCAGCGGTTCCGGCAAGACGACGGTCGCGGATTGCTTGGCCGCCATGGTCGGCGCGCCGCCGGGAGCGAGGATCGTCGAAAGCGATCGTATCCGGAAAGCCCTGCATGGCGTCTCGGCCGAGACAAGACTTCCCATCTCCGCCTATCAACCCGATGTATCGAGGAAGGTCTATCACGAGATGGCGAGGCATGCGGAACTGATCCTGGCTCAGGGAGGATCGGTCGTCGCCGACGCAGTCTTCGACGATCCGGACAACCGGCACCTCATGGAGGCTGCGGCTGCAAAGACCGATGCCAGCTTCCAGGGCATCTGGCTCGAGGCAGATCCGGAACTGCTCTGGCAGCGGGTCCGCGAACGGGCAGGAGGCCCCTCGGATGCCACCACGGACGTGCTGTCCGGGCAATTGGCCCGCAAGCCCACGGATATAACCTGGCGGCATCTCGATGCCTCGAAAGAGCCCGATGCGGTTGCCGCCGCGATCCTGCACGAATGATTTCGGCGCCGGACGTGTATCGCCCGACGCTGAATGATCACAAGGGTATTTACGAAAAATCCAGCACCATGCGTCCGTCAATCTTGCCGGCCTTCAGGCGTGCGAAGATGTCGTTGATCTCTTCGAGCGGCGCCTTGTGGATCTCCGCCTTGACCTTGCCTTCCGTGGCAAAGGCGATCGCCTCGTCGAGATCGCGTCGTGTCCCGACAATCGAGCCGCGCACCGTGATACGTTTGAGTACGACGTCAAAGATCGGCGTCGGGAACTCGCCGGGCGGTAGGCCGACCAGGCTGACAGTTCCCTTGCGTCTCACCATCCGGATCGCCTGGGAGAAAGCCGGCGGCGAGACGGCGGTGACCAGAACGCCATGCGCACCGCCGCCGGTTGCCTTCAGCGTATCCTCGACGGCGGTCAGCGAGCGGGCGTCGACGGCGAGATCGGCGCCGAGGTTGCGGGCAAGCTCCAGCTTTTCCGGGCTGACATCGAGTGCCACAACATGAAAACCCATTGCCTTGGCATATTGGATAGCGACATGGCCAAGCCCGCCGATACCGGAAATCGCCACCCATTCGCCGGGCCTCGCTTCGGTCTCCTTCAGGCCTTTGTAGGTGGTCACGCCGGCGCAGAGGATCGGCGAGATTGCCGCGAAATCGACATTCTGCGGCAGTCTTGCGGCAAAGGCGGCGGATGCGATGACATATTCGGCAAATCCGCCATTGCAGCTATAGCCGGTATTGTGCTGGTGCTCGCAAAGCGTCTCCCAGCCGGTCTCGCAATATTCGCAGGCAAGGCATGCGTCGTGCAGCCAGGCAACGCCGACGGCGTCGCCTTCTTTCAATCCTGTGACACCCGGGCCGAGCTCGACGACGATGCCGGCCGCCTCATGTCCGGGGATGAACGGCGGGTTGGGCTTGACGGGCCAGTCGCCATCGGCGGCGTGAAGGTCGGTGTGGCAGACGCCGCAGGCCATGACCTTGACGAGGATTTCGCCTGGACCCGGCACGGGCACCGGGACGCATTCGATCGCAAGTGGCTTGCCGAATTGGTGCACGACAGCGGCTTTCATCGTTCGCGTCATGTTCGTCTCCTTGTTGTGGGAAGCATGAATGCCGCAACGATTATCTCTGACGCGGGCCGCTTCATTGACCCAGCGCAAGCGCGGGGCCGACGCCGACGGTTCAACCCTGCGTCCGTTGATGCGCGTCAATGTTCATGGCGCCGATAGCACTCAGAAATAGGGTTTGGAGAGCCGGCCCGGGCGATCTGCATGGGCCTTCCTGGAGCGAGGATATGAAGATGGATTACGACGTGGGTGTCCTCAACGCTGCGGATGTCTATCGTGCTTACGCGGTCGCCCAGCTGGTCATGTCGGGGCTGGATCTGCAGCGATGGAAGCGGCTGACCGCTTCGGCCTCATTGCGCCGTGATTGGCTGGCGGTGACGGATGCGCAAGGGTATGTTCGAGGCCTTTGCCACGTCTTTGCCCGCGAGCACCCGGTCTACGGGCGTCAGCTCGAAATCCCGATCTTTGCATCCGTCAGCCTTCTCGATGACCAGCGCGTTGCAAAACGTCTTTTCGAATTCGCCAAGCTAAGGGCAAAACTGGACGGGTGTGAGAAGGTCCATTTCTGGTCCTCCGCATCGAGAGACTGGGGCAGCCTCGATACACTCAGGGACGCGGGACCTTGGGACGATGGATTGGTCTATGATATGGGCACTGACCGGGCCACGGTTCATTGACCGCGTTGAGCGCCCGGAGCCTCGAAGGCAGCGGGCCGCCTCTCGGTAGGCGATCAGATTTCCATCCGAATTAGCCGAGATCGGCCGCCGTCAGCGTATAGGTAGTGCCTCGATTGGGGCGATATGCCCTCATTGCAGCATCCTGGATGCTGGATCTGGCCGCATCAAAGGCCTGAAGGTAATCGTTCTCCGACATGCCTGTCGCCGTTCTGCTGGCGAGTGCTTCGGCTTCCACGAAAAACCTGACTTCGAACATGCCGTCATAGCCCAGGAAGCGAACGACCTTGCGCGCTTCGTCGAAACTGCGGCTTCTATTCGGAAATATCAGGGTCATGATGGTTTCAATTCGAGATGGAACGCGTTCTCTGGGGGCGGCGTTCCGGGTTTCTGATGATGCGCATTGCCAGGTCAGAATAGGTCGCGAAGCAGGATGAAGAGAATGAATGCCATGCAAACAGCCGGCACCGCGATGCGGAACAGGTGTGCATAGCCCACCCGATGTAACTGCGGGCCTGTCTGGGAAGAAGGTTGGATTCGCCTGATGGAAGACATGCCGTCCTCCTCCTTGGGGCCAGGGCTCGCGCCCTTGATCGCAGCGCCCGTTCTGAATCTGCTACCTGCGGCTAATATGGGTCGAAAACGGACAAATACAAGGGTATTTCTCTCTGCTTCTCAAGAGAAGAGAGATCTGCTGCAGCCGTATTTCAAATGATCCGGCTGCTGCATATCGCACGGTATGACCGCATATCGGTTATTTGTTCTTCAGAAGCCATATCTTGCCGGCCATGGTGATTCCATGCGCCGATTCTTCCACCGAGACGTCCTCGTTGAGGACACGCAGAAGGCCGTGTTCCCGCAGTTCGTTCAGCGTCGTCGTCGTCAGGAACTTGATCTTCTGCGGCCGTTCCTTGAACCGGTCGTTCCGCGCGTAAGTCACGACCGCGTTCAGATGCGTCCACTTCTTGGCTTCCTGCGGGAACAGGTCGCCATCCTTCGCCAGCTTGAGGCCCCTGACCTGGGTCGGCGTCAGCTCGACAGTCAGCGCATGCGCCGCCGGCGTCGGGGCGGTGGTCGTTTTGGTGTTCTCGGTCGTGTTCAATGTACAGTCCTTGATCGGTAGGGAGGTAGTCTTTGTGCATCGGTGCTCAGGCGGTGGTTTCAGCCTCGCCGATTGCAGCGGTTAAGAAGTCTTCGCCGCCTTGGCGGCATCGCGAAACGACAGGAGCTTTCGGCTCTTTTCGTCCCAGAGCACGAGTTTGACGCATTGGATGCTCTGCCAAAGTGTTATGCGGCCGATGCCGGCCAGTTCGGGGTGATCGCGCAACACCTCGGGCAGCCGGTAGTAGGGGATCCTGCTCGACAGGTGATGGACGTGGTGGATGCCGATATTGCCGGTCAGCCACCGAAGCACCAGTGGGAGGTCGTAATGGGAGGCGCCGTGAAGGGCGGATTCCGGAAACTGCCAGTCCTCGGTCTTCGACCAATGGGTCTCCTCGAACTGGTGCTGAACGTAGAAAAGCCAGACGCCGGCAGCTCCTGCGATCAGCACGATCGGCAGGTGGACGAGCAGAAAGGGCACGAGCCCGATCGCCCATATCATCAAGGCCGCAAGAACAGCGATCGCGAGATTGGTCGCCATCGTGGAAATCCAGGGCAGGGCGCCGGACCCCATCATTCCAAAGGGCAGGCGCTGCTTGAAGAGGAAAAGCCAGGCGGGTCCGATGCCGAACATTACCAGCGGATGGCGGTAAAGGCGATAGGCCAGCCGGCGCGACCAGGGAAGAGCCTGATATTCGGCGATCGTCAGCGTGGTGATATCGCCGACGCCGCGTTCGTCGAGGTTGCCGGCCGAGGCGTGGTGGGCGGCATGTGCCCGGCGCCAGTAGTCATAAGGCGTCAAGGTCAGGACACCCAGTACGCGTCCGGTCCAATTGTCGAGGCGCCGACGTGCGAAGAACGAGCCGTGCCCGCAATCGTGCTGGATCATGAACAGCCGCAGCAGAAAAGCGGCGGCGGGAAGGACGAGGATCAGCCCGATCGGGAATCCCAGGAATACGGAAATATAGGCGCCGGCCCAGAGGACGGCGAACGGCAGCACCGTGACAAGCAGTTCGAAGCTGCTGCGTCCGAAACGCGGCTGCCGATATTTAGAAAGAATCTTCAGCCACGCGCCGATATCGTCTTCGGTATCGGGCGCTGGCGCATAGGCTCTGGCGTTCATGGAAATCGATCCACCTTTTTTGCCTCGGCATGCGGCGGGCCCGAAGCGGGATGTGCCTGCATGGTTTCAGGCACATGCCTCGAATATCAGCCCTGACGGGCCTTGCGTGCCGCGTAACGACGATCGCGCTCCGCCTTGCGGGCGGCTTCATCGGCAACGACCCGGGCAACCCGGGCGTTGGTTTCCGCTTGCTGTGCCTCGGCTGCGGCCTTTTCATGGGCTTCCGCGGCTGCGGCCAATGCGGCAGCTTCCTGCAGCTGGCGTTCGTTCTCCGCCGCCTTCAGCGCTTCGCGCTCGGCACGGCGGGCTTCTCTCGCGGCGGCAAGAGCCTCGCGTTCGGCGCGTCGTTCCTGCACAGCGGGATCGGTCGGTTTAGGGGCGGACGCAAACTTCGCCAAAAGCTCTCGCTTGGCATCCGCCGCTGTCTTGCGGCGCTCGGCAAAGCTGTTGTCGCTCGGGTGTCTCAATGTATCTTCCTTGTCAGATCTTGAATGTGGCGGTTGAAAACGAATATCGCGCTTAACGGGAAGTTATGTGGATGTTCGCGTCAGCCAAATGCCTCAACGGAAAAAGGCCAGACATATGCCTGGCCTTCACATATCTTTTGCCGCCATGCCAGTACATCCGTGGTCATGGGAGGCTAAAGTTTTAGGCAGCCTGAAGCTGGCCTGCGGACATCTTGCCCGACTTGCGGTCACGCTCAAGTTCAAAGCCGAGCTTCTGGCCTTCAACGATCGAGCTCATGCCGGCGCGTTCGACGGCCGAGATGTGAACGAAGACGTCGGCGCTGCCGTCGTCAGGCTGAATGAAGCCGAAGCCCTTGGTGGCATTGAACCATTTAACTGTGCCAGTGGCCATAACGAACCCTTTCATAGCAACATTGATAATCCGCCGGGCGACGCACGGCGGGTGTTTCGACTTTTGAGAGGGAAACTTCGTCAAGAAGCGCAATGCGCAGCAAAAACAAATATCGGCAAACAAAGTATCGATATCCCCTACCTAATGCATCATGACCGAAGTGTCAACTTTTTGTTTTGAAAATCATGAGGCGCGCAACCATGAGTAGTTTTTGTTGATGGCCGAAGAATATCAACGGTACCCCCTTTCGGGCTTGAGCGCCAAAGGGCCGGCAGTTTGAAGATTTAGGCGGAGGCCGGTATTTCTTCGGTCGTCACCTGGAAAGAAGCCAGGATCGCCGGGCCGAAGGCGGTCGAAAGCGCCACGTCCGTCGCGTCCCGCCCGGTCGCCATCAGAATGCGCCCGATGCGGGGTTTGTTATGACGGGCATCGACGGTATTCCAGCGCCCGCCGAGATAGACCTGGAACCAGGCGCTGAAATCCATCGGGTTGATATCCACCGGGACGCCGATATCGCCGAGATAGCCGGTGCAGTAACGCGCCGGAATGTTCATGCAGCGGCAAAGCGTGATGGCGAGATGCGCGAAATCGCGGCAGACGCCCGTGCGATCGGTAAAGCCTCCAAAAGCTGTCCGCAGCGGATCCGCGTTCTGGTAGTTGAAAGTGATGTGGTTGTGGGCGAAGTCGAGGATCGCCTGCACCCGCGGCCAGCCGAGAGGCGTCGCGGAAAATGTCTTCCAGGCAAAATCCGCCAGGCGGTCGGTGTCGCAGTAGCGGCTGCCGAGCAGGAAGACCAGCACGTCGTCCGGCAGATCCTTGATGTCGTGCTGGAAGGCATTTTGCGGCACCGGGTCAGGCATGCCGTCGTCGTAGATTTCGAATTCGGTCGAGATCGTCGTCAGCCCCGGCGGTGCCACGATCCGGCTGCAGGCGTTTCCGAAGCTATCGAGATAGCTCCAGGCCTCGATCGGGCGGTCGAAGCTCAGCACTTGGTCGCTCAAAAGGTCCGCGCGACGCGAGGGATGGATATTCAGAACCAGTAGCATCGCCGTATCGTGCTGGCATTCATACCCTATGCGAAACCCTGCGCGTATCTTCATGATCGTATCCCTATGGAGAAACTCTGGCCGAAATGGCAGTTCAGCGGCAACGCTCGAATAATCCGGGTGTTCCGGTTACCCGTGGAGTTTCACGCTTTGGTCATCGGTCGTCACGTTAACCTGCACGGACATGCTGTCGAAATCGGTATCGTCGCCATCGTAACTTCCCGATAGCGGGATCGCCTGTCGCGGATCGCGAGCGACACCCACGCGTATCAGGTCGCGATTGCCGACGATACCGTTGGTGGGATCGAATTCCACCCACCCGGCGCCGGGAAGATAGACTTGGCACCAGGCGTGGGTCGATCCGCCGCCGAGCGTTATCGAGCCGTCGCGGTCGGGCACGTAGATATAGCCGGTCACGAAACGCGCCGCCAAGCCGAGCGACCGCGCCGCTTCCATCATCAGCAGTGCGAAATCGCGGCAGGTGCCGCGGCGCAGCTGCAAGGTTTCGAGCGGCGGTTGCGTCCCGTGTTCGGAGCGCCTGGCGTAGATGAAACCCTCGTGGAGCGCGAAGCACATGGTCATCAGCAGATGGCCCGTTTCGGTGGCATGGCCGACCCTGACGAATTGCCGTGCCCATTTGCCAACCCGGTCCTCTGGATCGGGATAGTGGCGCTGGATCGTCCTCTCCAGATCGAAGGCTTCTTCCGGATCGTATACGAACGGATAGGTGAGTGCCTCTTCGTCGATCTGGAAGTCCATCGCCACCTGCGGCGTGTGGTCGAGGCGGATATTGGTTTCGAACCGTAGTTCGGAAGACGCCTTCGATATTCCGACCAGCGCGACGCAATTGCCGAAGACATCATGGATCCACCGGACATAGTCCGGTTTTGGATAAACGTTGAGCTGGGAACTCAGTAAAGTCTGGTCGAAACTATCCCGCGGCCTGAACATCAGCCTGTGTTCGCCGAACTCCACCGGCCTCGTATACCGATAGGAGGTGACATGCCGGACGGAAAATATCGTCATCCAATTCACCCCAAGAGCAGTAAGGTCGGCACGCGCTGGCGCGGGGGCTTTCATCGAACCCTGCTTAATCACCGCTATAACAGCCGCCATGCCAAGGCGATAGGAAAAACCAGCCGCACCCGGTAAATTACGATAATCCCGAACGCTGCATAGGAACCCCGAGAGGGGTTACCTCACTGGTCTCGACGCTGCAGCGGATATTCACCGGCGTCGTAGAGTTTCTGTATCTGCGTGCTGTCGAACCGGGCTTCTTCGACCTCGAGAATGGACCCGCGCAACAGGGACGCAGGCATGACCTCGATTGCAAAACGCAAGGCTTCGGCCACGGTTTCGAACCGCTTGTAGCCAAGCCTGCTCGTTCTCTTCCAGTTCTTGCACGGGTAGAGCCCCGCGCCGGCATTGTAGTTGAAGGCGGCCATGCTGGTGTCCTTGTGGTCGAGGAGATGTGCGAGGGGATGATCCGAACGAATAACCTCGTCGGAACAATCCGCGTCAGGCCGGCTGCAATTGCGATGCGCGCCTCTGGAGGCGCTCCTGCTTTTGCGCGAGCTTGAGTTCCCGGCTTCTCAGCGCTTGTCTCTGGCGAAATTCCTGCAGCTTCGCTGCATTGGAGCCTTCTTCTGCATCGGGTTTGCGAAACAGATTCTGGGCGGCATGGCGGACAGTATCGATCATTGATGTAACCTTAAAGGATAGACTGCGGGACGCGACAACGGCCAACGCAAGAATTCTCCAGCCGACGGGGCGGAGTTCGACGTTCGCAAAATCAAGGGTGTCGCCAAGCAACCGGCGGAGCCGGGAGGATCAGGTAGCCGAAAAGGCTGAAAACGTGAATCATATATGGCGAAATAATGCGTCAGTTTCAAGTCTTGTCTCAAAACGGATAGGCGGTGCTTGCCATGGGCGGGAATGAGGCCCATCGTGGCTGGTCGGCTGCAACTGGCAAGGGCGCAGCCGCCTGAGGGACCCGATGCGAGCCCTAGCCCCGACGACCAAGGAGGGGCACGATGTCCTCACGATCCTCGCATCCGAATTTCCAGCTTTATTTCGAGAAAATGCTGACGAACAACCAGCCGCAGGCTGAACAATCCGCAGAAAGCTGCCCCGACGCATCGAGCCTGCATGCCATCTTCCGGGGTATGCCGATCCAGGGACCGCCGCTGACGGGTTCGGAGATTTGGCTTGGTGGCATCCGCGCCACCCGCGTTTCGAAGAAGCCTCCCGGATTGCGCTAGCCGGCAACGCTTTCCGCCGACGCAGGGATTGGAAATAGGATCACATCTCCGCGCCCGATGGGAGCGAATGGTTGAAGAACACATTTCCCGAGAAAGCGAAACGCAAACGATCCAGCAGCGACCGGATGGCAATCATCCCTGTCGCCTGCTTGAGCCTGCGAATTTCGAAGGGGGCCGGCGTCGGAGGCGCCGTGGTACGGCGCCTCCTGCCCGAAACATTATTTCGGCTTTTTGCCCAAGGTGAGACCGCTGCCGGCGAGCTTGACCTGTGCGCCTGCGGGCGCGGCCGTCACGGCTGCAGTCTTGTCTTTTTTTGGTTTGCGAGTTTCGCGGTTACTTCGTACCTGGCCTTTAGCCATTTTGTCCTCCTTGGGCGGCGATGGATAGTGGAGAGTGAAACCGTTGTTCGGCAGACAGGCATGCAAAGCGTGAAATGACGGATCTGCGAAATCCTGCCTTTGCCAGCCGAACTATCAAAGCTGCGGTGTTACGGTATCTCTGTGTTTGCTCAAAGAAGCCGATATTGCGGCCCCAAAGCTCTTTTCGGGATGATCGCCAAAACGGGCAAGCATCATGGCTGCTCCCGTCGTGTCTGCCCGACCGCCGACAAGCATTCCGCTTGGCTGCGTACGCTCACTGAATTGGTGAAGTTCGATATTTTCCCGGTATCCGGGGCCGCTGACGCGGACCAGGTTGCGGGAGGTGGTCTGAGAGAATTCGGAAGACATGACGTCCTCCTTTCATTGGGGCCAGGGCGTGAAAATCCTGAAGCAGCAGCGCCCTTTATATAGCTGCTGAAGTCGTCATCATGCGCCGGACTTGCGCCAAAGGCAATGTGCGGGGTTGCGAGAAATGCCTTGCTCAAGACATAGTTGACCGATAGGGGTTACCATCGAAATTGGTTGTCGAGCTTCGTTTTCACGCCTTTTGCGTTCGAGCTGATCTTTCCTTTCAAAATCGATCTCTTTTGTCGCTGGCATTTTGCCGGACGGCGACCTGTGTTCGATCGGAAGGATCATCTTCATGAGCAACGGAATCGTAAAATTTTTTAACACCTCCAAGGGTTTCGGCTTTATCCAGCCCGCCGACGGATCGACGGACGTGTTCGTCCACATCTCGGCCGTCGAACGTTCGGGAATGACCTATCTGGCTGAAGGTCAGAAGGTGAGCTTCGATGTCGTGCGGGACAACCGCACCGGCAAGAATGCAGCTGAAAACCTGCAGATCGCCTAAAGCCAAAACCGACTCCGGTCTTTGACCACGGATGTACCGGCACGGACCGTTGAAGCGAGTCGGGTGGCTAGCCCCGCTCGGCCTTTCTCTTCGAATAACGAAAGAATTTCCATGAAAAAGACAGATGCAGAACAGCAGATAAAGCGGGCCCAGCGCCAGGTCGTCAATACCAGCGGCGGCGGCCATCTCGGCGGCACCAACCACGGCCAGGGCTATGACGCCAAGACCTCTTCCGCAAAGGGCAAGGCCGACAAAGGCCGCAAGGCCGGCGGCAAGAACTAAGCATCACATTATGCGGGCCGAGGAGCACTTCGGCCCGTTTTTACTTGCGCTTGGGAGCAACCGGCTGTTTCTCCGGCTTTCGGGGATGGCCCGGTGCGATGGGATCGCTTGCCGGAAAAGTCTCTTCGAGCGACTCTTCCAGGTAATCGTCCTGCTCCTTGGCGATATCTTTGGCGGACGTTCCGGGTGAAGGCCTCTCTTTTCCCATTTTAGAGCTTCCTCATTGATCGACCCCGTAATTCTACTCCCGTTTCTTCGCCGGCAGAAGCAGGAATAAGCACCGGCATGTTCAGGTAGGCCTTATCGCAACGACCTGCGGAAGCCGCGCAGCGAGAAGGCAAACAACACCGTTGCGATGACGAACAGCCACGCAAATTGCGGCCAGACCACCGAGAACCCGGCGCCGCGGTAAAGGATCGCCTGGGCGAGCAGGATGAAATGTGTGTTCGGCGCAGCGAGCATGATCGTCTGGATCACTTCCGGCATGCTCTCGCGGGGCGTGGTCGCGCCGGAGAGGATCTGCAGCGGCAGCAGCACCAGCATCAGCAGCAGGCCGAACTGCGGCATCGAGCCCGCAAGCGTCGCGAGCGCGATCCCCATCGCGGTTGCAGCGAGAAGATGGAGCGCCGCCCCCGCCATGAACAGCACGATCGATCCCTCGACCGGAACCTTCAGCAATCCCTGCACCACGAAGATCAGCGAAAGCAGGGTGGCGACGAACACCACCAGCCCCATTGACCACACTTTTGCAGCCATGATTTCGAACGGCGTCAGCGGCATCACCAGAAGATGCTCGACCGTGCCGTGCTCCCGCTCGCGGATGAGGGCGGTGCCTGTCAGGATGATCGCCAGCATGGTGACGTTGTTGATGACGTTCATCACCGACGCGAACCACATCTGGTTGAGTTCGGGATTGAACCGGGCGCGTAATGCGAGGTTCACGGTCGGCGTTCGACCGTCGATATCCGCGGCGGCAAAACCGGCGACTTCGGTCGAGACGATATTCTGCACATAGCCGGATCCGGAAAACGCCTGGGTCATGCGGGTCGCATCGACATTGAGTTGGACGACGGGGGATTTGCCGGCGATCAGGTCGCTCTGGAAGTTCGGCGGAATATCGAGTGCGAACGTGTCGGTGCCGGCATCCATGCGAGCATCCATCTCGCCCGCCGTGATCATCGCCGGCGGTTTGAAATAGGGCTGCAGGAAAGAGTCGGCGATCTGGCGCGAGAGCGGCGAATTGTCCTCATCGACGATCGCGATCGGCGCATTGTTCAATGTTTCGGGAACGGCTTTTGCTTCCGTATAAACGGCGATCGTGAAGGAATAGACGATCAGTCCGAGCAATATCGGATCGCGCATCAGCCCGCGCAATTCCTTGATCCCGAGGTGGACGATATTGGCGAGCCGCATCCGTCACCGTGCCTGTTTCTTGAGAAAGACGGCGCTCGCCGCAATCAGCAGCGGCCCGGCAACAATGAGCGGCAGGAAAGCCTCGAAGAGGTTTTCGAAGCCGAGGCCCTTCGAGAAGGTCCCTCGCGAAATGATGTTGAAATAGGTCGTCGGATAGATCTGGCCGATGACCGCCCCGATGCCCTGCAGCGAGGAGACCGGATCGATCATGCCGGCAAACTGCACCGCCGGTATGATCGTCATCAGCGTCGTCCCGAAGATCGCGGCGATCTGGCTCGACATGAAGGTCGAAACAAGCAGGCCGAAGGCGGTCGCGAAAGCGACATAGAGAAGTGCTGCCGCGGTGAAGGCAGCTAAGCTGCCGGTGAACGGCACCTGGAACACCAGGATCGCAAACAGCCACAGGAGCACGGCGTTCATCATGCCGAGCGCCAGGTAGGGAAGCTGCTTGCCGATGAGGAATTCCAGCCGCGTCACCGGCGTCACGTAGAAATTGACGATCGAGCCGAGTTCCTTCTCCCGCACCACCGACAGCGCCGCGAGCATCGCCGGGATCAGCAGAAGCATCAGCGGAATGACGGCCGGCACCATCGCCACCAGGCTTTCGATGCCGGGATTGTAGCGGAAGCGGGTCTCGATCGAGAACTGCCCCTTGGCGGCATCGCCG
The DNA here is from genome assembly GCF_023006485.1 of Neorhizobium sp. BETTINA12A. Lineage (NCBI taxonomy): Bacteria > Pseudomonadati > Pseudomonadota > Alphaproteobacteria > Hyphomicrobiales > Rhizobiaceae > Neorhizobium > Neorhizobium sp. BETTINA12A. The sequence continues at coordinate 34,101 of NZ_JALBGW010000019.1, read as the reverse complement.
TAGATCTCGCGCGCCTTTTGCGCCAGCCAGTGGGCGTGCATGCCCTGCACGTAGCCGCGCGTCGTTTCCGCCCGTTGCGGCATGGCGCCGTCAATCCAGGCGCCGATCTCGACATCGTGGCCGCGGGCGACATGTTCGGCGAAACCCGCCGGGATTTCGATCGCCAGCTTCAGCGAGCCGTCGCGCGTGCGCCGGTCGAGATCGGCATAATCGCCGAGCGGCGGCTGCTCGACGAAATAGCGGGAACCGGCGATGTCGGCGATATAGTCGCGGCTGGCGACCGTGTCGTCCCGGTCGAGAACCGCGAATGTCAGGTCCTTGACGTCCATGTTGATGCCGTAGCCGATCACGAACATCAGGATGACGCTGCCGATTAGCGCCAGGGTGGCCCGAATGGGATCGCGGCGGATCTCCAGCGTCTCGCGAAGACTATAGCTCCAGATGCGAAGCGGGTCGAAGGAGCGGTGCGGCCGTGCTCCGGCGAACTTGCGCCCGTCGTCTGCCGTCGAGGGTGCCGATGCGGATGAGGCAGTCGTCTCGCCGATCGCATCTTCGAGATAGGCGATGAACGCTTCCTCCAGCGTTGTGGCATGGCGGCTTTTGCGGATCGCATCGGGCGTATCGCTCACCAGCACCTTGCCGGCATGCATCAGCGAGATGCGGTCGCAGCGCTCCGCTTCATTCATGAAATGGGTGGAGATAAATATGGTGACATGGTCTTTGCGGGAGAGCTCGATCAGCGCCGCCCACAACTGGTCACGGGCGATCGGGTCTACGCCCGAAGTCGGTTCGTCGAGGATCAGCACTTCCGGCGAATGGATCAGCGCCACCGCCAGCGAAAGCCGCTGCCGGACACCGAGCGGCAGGGCATCGGGCAGCGCGTCCATGACGTCCGCAAGCTCGAAACGCCGGCCCATGTCCTCGATCCGTGCCGGGATGGTGTCGGCAGGCAGCTGGAACAGCCGCGCATGCAGGTCGAGGTTCTGCCGGACCGTCAGTTCCGTATAGAGCGAAAAGGCCTGGCTCATGTAGCCGACGCGCCGCCGGACATCCATGTCCTTCGGATCGACCGTCTTGCCGAACAACTTCGCCGTGCCCTCGCTTGCCGGCAGCAGGCCGGTCAGCATCTTCATCGTCGTGGACTTGCCGCAGCCGTTCGAGCCGAGGAAACCAAAGATCTCGCCGCGGCGGATGCGGAAGCTGACATCGTCCACCGCCGTGAAATCGCCGAAGCGCATGGTCAGGCCTTCCGCCTCGATGGCAAATTCGGCCTCGTCGAAATCTGCCGGCGGATGAAGCGGAATGGCTTTGTGTGTGGCGCGCCTCTCCTCCGGCATCAGCGCAATGAAGGCATCGTCGAGCGTGGCGGCGCCGGTATGAGCAAGGATCTCGCGTGGTGTGCCGGTCGCCAGCACCTTGCCGGCATCCATGGCCGCCAACCAGTCGAAGCGCGCCGCTTCCTCCATATAGGCGGTCGCAACGATCACGCTCATCTCCGGTCGCTCTCTCCGGATATCGTCGACGAGGCTCCAGAACTGCCGGCGCGACAGCGGGTCGACGCCGGTCGTCGGCTCGTCGAGGATCAAAAGGTCCGGATCGTGAATGAGGGCGCAGCAAAGGCCGAGCTTCTGTTTCATGCCGCCCGAAAGCTTGCCGGCGGGGCGATCCTCGAAGCCCGACAGGCCGGTGCGTTTCAGAAGGTTAGCGATGCGGTATTCCCGCTCCTCGCGGCCCTGGCCGAACAGGCGGGCAAAGAAATCGGCATTCTCGAACACCGATAACGTCGGATAGAGGTTTTTGCCGAGCCCCTGCGGCATATAGGCGATGGCCGGGCAGGTACGGTCCCGGTGACGGGCGCTGCGCATGTCGCCGCCAAGCACTTCGACCTCGCCCGTCTGGATCTGTCGTGCGCCGGAGATCAGCGAAAGCAGCGAGGATTTGCCCACCCCGTCCGGGCCGATCAGGCCGATCATACGCCCGGACGGCACGTCGAGGCTTATGCCGTCGATGGCGCGCGTCTTGCCGTAGGAATGGCCGACATCCGTCAACCGCGCCACATAGGCAGGTTCTACCTGGATGCCCTTCGCCTGCTGCACGGGGCTCATGGGGTGATCGGCCGTGACAGCGCCGCCGGCCACTCTGCGGCGGGATCGAGCTTCACATAGGTCCGGCCCGGCAGCCCGGTCTTGACCTGCGCGATATATTTCTGGAGCAGTTCCGGAGAGACGCGCGCCCGCAGGCGGAACATCAGTTTCTGTCGTTCCTCCTCGGTCTCCACCGTCTTCGGCGTGAATTGCGCGACATCGGACACGAAGGATATCCGGGCCGGAATGACATATTGGGGAGCTGCGTCGAGAACGATCCGGGCCTCGCCGCCGATCGGGGTGCGCCCGGCTTCCCCGGTCGGTAGGAAGAACGTCATGTAGACATCGCCGACATCGAGGATGTTGAGCACACGGCCGCCGGCAGCGACCACTTCGCCCGGCTGAGCCACGAGATATTGCACCCGTCCGTCGCGCGGGGCTTTGAGTTCCGAATCGCGCAGATCGGCATCGATCCGCGCGACAGTCGCCTGCACGGCCTCGACCGAGGCCCCGGCATCCACGACCTGAGACTGCGCCGCACCGATCGCCGCATCGGTCGCCGCAAGGTTGGCTTTGGCTGCCGAGACGGTCGCCACTCCTCCCTCGACCCTGGCGCGGTCGTCGTCCAGCAATTGTTCGGAAACGGATCCGCTGCGGCTCATCTGCTCGCTGCGGGTCAGCCGCTTGCGAGCCGATTGCAGCTGGACCTCGTTCTGGGAGACTGTTGCGGCCGCGGCTTCCTTTTCCGCCTGGCGCTGGACGACAAGGCTTTTCGCTGTTTCGATGGCGATCTTCGCCCTTGCAAGCTGGGCCTCCGCTTCCCGCTTCTGGGCGACGAGCTGTTCGATATCCATGCGGGCGACGATCGCGCCGGCTTTGACGAAGTTGCCTTCCTTCACCAGAATATCGGAAAGGCGTCCCGCGGTTCTCGCCGCGACATCGATTTCGACTGCCTCGATGCGGCCGTTTCCACTGGCAATTCCCTGCATGGCTCGCTCGGCCCGAAGGTCCTGCTGATACCGCCAGCCGAAATAACCGGCGGCACCTACGACTGCGACAATGATGGCGGCTTTTGCGATACGGTTCAAAGGGAGGCTCCATGAACGCTGATGTCAGGCAGTTCTCGTATCTGTCCATCACGGGCTTTGCGGTGATCTAAGTCAAGCCGTGGAGGGGTTTCGCCGGCGCCCGGCACTTCGACATGCAAAGCCGGATTTGGGCTCCTGCTTTATGGCTGTCGTCGTGCCGCGAAATCGACGAGGATCGGCTGCTGCCCCTTCAATATCTTGCGCTCCGCCTCGTCGAGGCTGAACCAACCGGCCCGGTCGACTTCCGGAAACTCCTTCATCAGCCCCGATTTCGGCGGCCACTCGATCCGGAACGTGTTGCTGACGATCTTCTCGACGTCGATATCGGCCTCGATCGACCAGGCGAGCACCCGCTTGCCGCCCGGCTGGCGGTATTCGCCGAGCCATTCGAAGTTGCCGTTAATTCTCGCTCCTACCTCCTCGAAAACCTCTCGTTTCGCGGCCGCCAGTTCGTCTTCTCCTTCATCGACAAGGCCCTTGGGAATGGACCAGGCCCCTTCGTCCTTGCGTGCCCAGAACGGCCCGCCGGGATGAACCAGAAACACTTGCCGATCTCCGGCGGCGTGGCGGAATATCAAAAGACCTGCGCTGCGTTTCGGCATGGCGAGAGCTTTCATCTTGGAGGCAGAAGCGGGGTTTATGATCCTAATTGATCCTCAGATAGTGCGCAGCAATCTGAAATTCCGCTTTCGATTGACGAAGATCATGGCTCGGGCCGGTGCCGGTTCTAGGCTTTCCTTCCATAGGCCAATCAAGGCGTTATGCAGAGGAGACAGACAATGTCATTTAAGACAGTGCTCGCGATGATCGGCAATACGGATCCAACTGCTGATCTCGCCCGTGCCATGGAGACCGCGATCGAACTCGAAGCGCATCTTTCCGTCGTGGTCATCGGCCTCGCGGTTCCGGCAACCATGGGTGATTTTCCGGCCGGCACGGTGTGGCTCGACCAGCGGGACGAGGACTTGAGATTGCTCGACGGCATCCGGAAACAGGCGGCAGCCGCCTGCACGACGAATGGTCTGTCGTTCGACATCGACGTCATCTACTCTGAAGGCGTTTTCGTAGGCGAGGAAATTCATCGCCGCGCACTTTACGCCGATGTGCTGGTGATCGGAGACGGCGTGCGCGGCGATAGCGTTCTCACCCGGAAAATCGTCGACGGCGGCGTGTTCGAAGCGGGCCGCCCCCTTCTTCTGGCGCCGAAGAACCTCAGGACGACCCTGAAGCCACGGCGGGTTCTGCTCGCCTGGAATTCCCGCACTGAGGCGGCTCGGGCCGCACGCGAGGCCCTGGAGATGATGACCTGGGCCGAGGAGGTGCATGTCGTGCTGGTCGATCCGGACAGCTCCTACTGGGTCAGCGGCGGCGAACCCGGCGCCGATGTCGCTGCCTATCTCGCCCGCCACGGGATAAATGTCGTCGTCGAACAACTGGCAAGCGGCGGCCGGCCAGTGGAGGATGTGCTCGAACGGCACGCGCTCGAGATCAACGCCGACCTCATCGTCATGGGCGCCTACGGACATTCCCGCCTGCGGGAGCGGGTATTCGGCGGCGTGACCGCTTCGATCCTGGAGAAAAGCAAGCTGCCGGTGCTAATTGCCCGGTAGGCCCGGGGCGCGATTTGCCCTGCCTCCCACCCATCGGCGGGGGCAGGATTATTTAGGTCTGCATCTTACGGCAAACGGTTGAAGAGCCGCGAAATTCCCTCTGTTTTCCTGTCGCGAGCGACCGTGGATGCCACCTTTGTGCCCTGGCTATGGGCATCAGCCAACAGGACGTGTCGAGCGGCAATAATTTCCGCTCGGACAGACGTTGGGCGCCGATCCAGTTTACGAAAAGTTCTCCAGCACAGCCATGAACGTATGCCGGTCACCCTGGCCCTCAGTGAGCCGCACACGGCCTTCGATGTCAGCAAGATGATGGTCCATCAATTGCTGCGCCTTCATTAGGTCCTTGGCTTTCAATGCGGTCACGATCAGACGATGGTGATCGGCGCCGCAGTCGTCCTGCTTCTCTTCCTCGTAGAGGGCCATCACGAGCGAGAGGCGGGCAACGATCTTCGACAGCATTTCGGTCATGACCGCGTTGCCGCCGAGTTCGGCGAGCACGATGTGAAACTTGCCGGAAAGGACAGTCTTCGATTTCTCGTCGCCGTGATGATGGATCTGCTCTTCCTCGTCCGCCAGCTTTTCGAGAGCGTCCAGCTGCTCCGCTTCGGCGCGGTTCATGACCAGTTCGAGGATGACGTGCTCCAGCTTCCGGCGTGATTCGAAAAGAGCCCTGGCTTCTTCGATCCCAGGTTCTGCAACGAAAGTGCCGCGATTTTTCTTTCGCTCCAGAAGATGGTCGCTCTCCAGTACGCCGAGGGCTCCTCGGACGACCGTCCTGCTGACACCGAAATGTTCGGCGATCGCATCCTCCAGAATCTTGGTTCCCGGCTTCAGCGCGCCTTCACCGATTGCGGTGCCAAGCGTTGTCCGGATGCGCTCTGAAACATCGTCGTTGTTGGTCTCAGTGGTTTCCGCTGCGCTATGCGCTTTCGGTACTGCCTTGGCGCTTTGACGGCGCGTCCTTTTCATTTCCTGCTCCAAATGCCCTTACGGCAGCATTATTTTTTCCATGAGAATATTCCTGCGTATATGCCTATCTCGACAAAAATCCAGACTTTCCCATGATTTTAAAGGGCATCGGCAGCGCATGCCGCCGATGCTGACGGACCGGTCGTTCAGGCCGCCTGCCGCTTTGTCGCCGGCGAAGAAAGGGAGATGCCGTTTTCGGCGCAAATGCTTTCGACATAGCGAGCCGAGTCCTTGATGAAGATCACAGATTCCTTGTAGCCGTAGGACTGCTTCTCATAGGTGGGGTAGCCGTACTGGCTGGCTTCGTACGCTTCCCAATCCGGAATTTCCCCCGAGGTGACGCGCTTCTCATAGGCGTCCACCATGGCGATATAAGCATCCAGCTCTTCGGCGTTGAGATCCGGGTGGCCGGCGCGCCAGATCGGATCGTCGATCTGGATGCACTGGCGCGGATTGGCTTTCCGGGGCTTGTCTTCGACGGATGCGGCAACTTCCAGCGAAAAATTCAGATCTGGGTTCGCTGTTGCGAGGATGGGAAGGATCGAGCCGAAATCGACGATACCGCCGCCGACCGGACGGGTCTGGAAATCGAGGCCACCGGGTGCTCGTCCGACATAGGCGTCCTTCACGTGGGTTTGGCGGACATGGGGTGCGACGCGTTTTGCGGCAAAGACCGGATGTTCGGCGTGCTGCAGACCGTTGGCCGTGTCGAAGACCACGCCCATGCAATCCTCGCCGATCTTTTCGATCAGCCGAAGAATTTCGAAGGAGGTGATCTCGTCATGGGTCTCCATGTTGAGGTGAACGCCATTGGCGCGGGCCACAGGTGCCAGCTTCAGCAGAACCTTTTCGATGGCGAGCAACTGCTCTTCCCAGGTGACGTCGGTCCGGAACCGGTCGTTCGCCAACCTGCCACGATATTCGGATTTGAAATTGCCGGGCGATACCCAGAGTTCACGGCAGCCGATGGCAGCGCCTGCCTCGATCATCCGGGAGAAGCCGAGAATGATGTCGCCGTCGCCGATTGCCCGGAACTCCGGAGCCTCGGCGCTGCAATAGGGATTGATCTTGCCGACGCCGCTTTCGAGATAAAGGCCGAGTTCATCGGCCTTCGCCCTGATGTCGCGCAGTTCGACTTTGTCCAGCGTCGGGCTCATATCGAGAACCGTGGTGAAGAAAAGACCGCCGAGACCGAGTTCCCTGACATGGTCGAGGCTTGCAAGCGGCCCGCGCTTTACGGCTTCGGGAAGTTTCTGTGCATCAATGCCGAGTTTCATGGTTTGCTCCTTGGGATTTCCTGATCGGATACGCTGCGCTGGCGATCCTTGCTTGGTTGGGTTGAACGATGCCGGCGACCTGTCAGGCCCGTTGCCGGGTCTCCTTTTGCGAGCCGCCAGACGGGCCTTTGGGCACGAGTTGCTTTTCGAGAAAATGCTGGCCGATCGAGGCGACTGTGGTGATCGCGAGATACCAGAGCGATGCAACGCACAGCAGTTCGATGACCAGAAAGTTGCGCGCATAGATCGCCTGCGCCTGGGTCAGCAGGTCCTGCATGCCGATGACGGAGACGATGGCACTGGCCTTCAGCATGCCGATGGCTTGGTTGCCGGTCGGTGGAACGACGAGGCGGACCGCCTGCGGCAGAATGACTGTCCGCAAGGTTTGCAGTGGCCTCAAGCCCAGAGACGATGCCGCTTCACGCTGTCCACGATCCACCGCCGTCAGGCCGCCGCGAATGATCTCGCTCATATTGGCGGCCTCGTGCAGACCGAGCGCTAGGAACCCGGCGACCGCGGGAGTGACCAGATCGTTGATCGATATCGTATAGGCGCCAAGACCAACCTCGGGGATAAAAAGTGCGATGTTGAACCAGAAGAAGATCTGGACGATCAGCGGCACGCCCCGAAACCACCAGACGAAGCCGACGGCCATCGTTTTCAGCACGATATTCTGGCTGGTGGCCATGATGGCCACGATGCAGCCGACGGCAATCCCGGCCACCATTGCTCCTGCCGTCAGTTGGAGCGTCAGGACGACGCCGCCTAGGATCATCGGATCGATCATGAAGCGAGGGATTTCGCTCCATTGAACGCTCTGGCTACGGCCGATGATCATCATAAGGAGGGCCAGCGCGAGGATCGCGCTGGTACCGGTCGTGATTTGCCCCCACCGTATCGGCTTGCCGACGGGAGGTGCCATGGCGATGCTGACGGGTTGAGCAAAAAGGGACATGGGCTCAATCCACCGGCATGCTGGCGGCGTCGTTGACTTTGACCGTCTTCACGGCGAGCGGACCAAGGCTCCATTTTTTCATGATGGTTTCATAGGCGCCGCTATCGACCATGTGCTGAAGGCTCGCCACGACCGTGTCGCGAAGCTGTGGGTTGTCCTTCGATACCAGCATGCCGAGATATCCCACTGCGAGGCGGACATCCGGAAGAGCCTGCAGGCCGACGCCTCTGCCGGTCTGGTTTGTCGTGGTGTAGACGCTCGTGGCATAACCGTTGACGGTCGCATCGGCGCGGCCGGTGCGCACTGCCTGCAATACGTCAGGCATTTTCGGGATGGACATGATGTTGATCGGCGTGGCGCACTTGGCAGACGCGGCCTCCACCATGCGCCCCTGGAAAGTGCCGACCGGCACGGCGACCTTCTTGCCGCAGAGATCCGCCATGCTCTTGATGCCGAGCGGGTTGTCCTTGATGGTCATGATCGTGGTCGCGTCATACATGTAGTCGATGACATCGACCTGCTTTTCCAGTTCCGGATCATCGTTGATGCCGGAGACGGTCATGTCGAAACGCTTCGACAGGATAGCAGGAACGATCGCGGCCCCGGCACCAACGTCGGTCATCTGCACGTCGATGCCGAGAACAACGCCGAGGGCCGCGGCGATATCGGCATCGATGCCGATCAGCTTTCCATCCTCTGCGCGGAAGCTGATCGGCGGGGTGAGGTCGGTTGCGACCTTGAGGACCTTCGACGCCTTGATGGCAGGCGGCAGGCCGTCTGCCAGTTTTTGGTTGAAGGCCACGCCCGGCAACTTCGCCACGTCCGCCTCCGGCACCATCTTGACTGCCGGACCTTCGGCTGCCTGTGCCGACAGGGAGAGCAAGGCTGCGAATGTGCCGGCAAGTCCGCTTCTCAGAATTCCGTTGATGCTGTTCATGGGATCCCCTTTCGTTGTTTTGCTGTGTTTGAATTCTCGGGGATTTTGAAGCAATCGCCGTGCCAAGTTGACAGACTGATTCCTAAGTTATTGAGAATGAAGCCAGATATTTCTCATCGTCGATATGCGCATATTTTTTCGAAGATAGATTCGAGAGTTAATACGAATGTAAGTGCATAAAATTTCATCGAGCTCAACGTTGCTGTCATGGAAAACGCCGGCTCAAACCCAATTTAGCTCCAATTGTGGGGATATTTTCCTAGTTTTGAAGACGAAAGCTCTGCAATGGGCGCGTTTCCGATAAAACGTGGCGTGAATTCTCCCCGCCGGCTACCAGGTCTCTGCTCAAGAACTAAACTATCGAGGCCAAATTATATGCAGCCGTACTGATTTATTCAGATGCAAAAATCTGTGATAATAAACTTGCGAATTTAATCTCGTAAAAAATAACATATTTAAAACATCACCTTGCTTCGATTCTTCAGGTGACAGTTTGGAACTGGCATGGTGCTTGCAATTCGATGGGCATGAACCAGACCCTGACCAGATTTTTTAGCCAACGACATATCCGCTTAGCTCCCGGTCGCTACTCGCGTCCCATCGTTGCGGCAGATCATGGGGGAATTTGCATGCCTCATATTGCGAACTCGATTGAAGGAAAGCAGCTCAGTGTCAAAGACCTCACGCACAGTTATGGCGGACAGAATGCCGTCAGCGATGTGTCCTTTGAGGTCAACGCTGGAGAAATCGTCGCACTCCTCGGGCCAAGCGGCTGCGGCAAATCTACGGTACTCAGGGCTATTGCAGGCTTGATCCACCCAAAGTCTGGCCGAATGGTGCTCGGTGGGGCCGACCTTGCCAACGTATCAGCCCGAGCTCGTGGCATCGGCATGGTCTTCCAGAACTATGCGCTGTTCCCGCATCTGACCGTGGCCGAGAACATCGCCTATCCACTCGCCTGCCAGCAGGTTCCGCGTGCCGTACGAAAGGCGCGCGTCGAGGAAATGTTGTCCCTCGTTCGTCTCGACGGTTACGGCAATCGGCTTCCACGCGAACTGTCCGGCGGCCAGCAGCAACGCGTCGCGGTTGCCCGCGCCATAGCAGGACGCCCTTCGCTGCTTCTGCTCGATGAGCCGTTCGGCGCACTGGACCGGGCGCTTCGCTTCGACCTGCAGGTCGAGCTTCTGCATCTTCAGAAAACGCTCGGGATCACAACGCTGATCGTCACCCACGACCAGGAAGAAGCCCAGAGCTTGGCAAACCGTCTTGTCCTGATGAGCAAGGGTAATGTCGAGCAGATCGATACGCCGATGGCCGTCTATGACCGGCCCAACACGCTGTTCGTCAACACTTTCATCGGGCAGGCCAATATTCTCCATGGAACGGTTGCGCGTCTGGATCCTGAAGCCACGGTGATCTGCTTGCCGAGTGGCAAAACCCTCCAGTTGCCGCGCCGCCTGAATTTCACCGCCGGATCGAAGGTCACCGTCACCTTCCGACCGGAGGAGGTTCGGCTGACAAGCCAGCCAGGCGAAAATTCGCTTGCGGCACGCGTGACCGTATCCGTGCCGCTCGGTCCGACGCTGGTCCACGACCTCGTTCTCGACGACGGCACTAATCTGCGTGCGTCCGAGGTGCGCGGCCCTTCGACCTTCGTCCCCGAAACCGGGACGCAGGTTTTTGCCGAGATCGACACCGCACGAGCCCATGTCTTTCCGGGCGAACCGGAAGTCTCCCAGTGAATGAAGCCAGTGAATGAAAGCCGTCAATCAACAACCAACAGAGGTGATCGCATGACCAATTTCAATATGACTCGTCGTAACTTTGGCCTGCTCGCTGCCGGTGCGGCCGCAGCCGCAGCCGCAACCATGCCGTTTTCCGCCCGCGCCGCCAGCGGCAGCGTCGTCGCCGCAACCTTCCCCGGCAACTGGGAAGATGGCTACCGCACGGTCCTGACGCCGCTCGTCAGGCAAGCCGGTTTCGATCTGACGGTCGCCCCGGCTCTGGCGCAGGACCAACTCGCCAAGGTGATGGCGAGCCCCGGCAACCCGCCGTACGACACGCTGCTGATGTCGCCCGGCCAGATGGCGACCGCCATCGACAACGACCTGATCCAGAAGATCGATCCGAGCAAGCTCAAGAACTGGAGCATGCTCGACCCGGCCTTCCGGGGCGAGTATGGCCCGACCGTGACAATCGAAGTCAACGGCATCGCCTACAATCCTGATCTCGTGCCTGCCCCTAAGGGCTATCGCGACCTGTTCGAAAACCCAGCCTACAAGGGTAAGGTATCCTGGACCGGCTTCGGCTCGAACACCGGCGTCATGGCCTACAGCCAGATCGCCAAGATCTTCGGGACCAGTACCACGGACATGGATGCCGTCTTCAAGCTGTTCAAGGACAATCCGGAGCAGATCAAGGGCGTCGTCGCCAGCACCAACCACCAGATGACGCTCTTCCAGCAGGGCGAGATCGCGGTCTTCATGTGCTCCACCGGCAATGTCGCCCGCCTGAAGAGCCTTGGCCTCAAGGCCGAGTTCGTCCAGCCGGAAACCGGCTCTCCCGCAGCCCCGGTCAACATCCACCTGACCAAGGGTTCGAAAAACGTCGAGGCCGCCTATGCCTACATGGATGCAGCCATCTCCAAGGCGGCACAGGACAAGCTGAAGATGCCGCCGCAGGAGATGTTCCCGACCAACAAGAACGTCTCCCTCACGCCGGGCATTGAGGCCTTCGTCAAGCGCGACCAGCTTGCCAACATGGTCTATCCGGACTGGGCTTCGATCAACAAGAACCGTGCGGAATGGATACGCAAGTTCGACGCCCTCGTTGCTGGTTGAGGTGAGATGATGAAGGCGAGCGGCTTCCCATACGTTATCCCGATGCTCCTGTTGTCGGTGGCGTTCTTTGCGACGCCGCTCGCCGTTCTCGTTGGGTTCAGTTTCATCGGCCCGGACGGACTGACACTCAACAATTACGGACGCTTCCTCGGCGATGCGTTCAATTATCGCGTGCTGATGAATACCGCAAAACTCGGTCTGCAAACCGTGGCGAGCACGACTCTTCTCGGGATTCCGATCGCGCTCCTGTACTGGCACAGCGGCAAGACGGCGCGTCAGGTCATTATCTTTCTGACGCTGATTCCCATGCTGACCAGCAACGTGGTGCGAACCTTTGCCTGGATCGTCATTCTCGGGCGGCAGGGGCCGATCAGCGAGACCTTCGTGGCTCTCGGTCTTGCAGGACAACCGTTCTCGCTGATGTCCACCGAACTCGGGCTGGTGCTGGCCATGTGCCAGATCGATCTGCCCCTTATCATCCTGCCGCTGATCGCGATCCTGTCGCGGACCCCCGTCCAATTCACGGAGGCCGCGCAGGTCTCCGGGGCCGGACCCTGGCGGATCTTCGTGACGGTGCTGCTACCGATGATGCTGCCGGGCCTGCTGGCGGGGTGGATCCTGGTCTTTGCGAGTACCAGCAGTTCCTTCGTGACGCAGGCAGTCATCGGCGGCGCCCGCAATGTATATGTCCCACAATTGATCTATCGCGAGGTCGGCACGCTGTTCGACTGGTCCATGGCATCGGCGATTGCTGTCGTCTTGCTGCTCTCGACCGGAATTCTGCTGGTCGCAATGACCATGATTTCCCGTCACAGGAGGCTCGTTGGCCATGCATAACAAGCGTGAAAATCCTATCCCCGCTTTCCTCTATAAGGCATTTGTCTTCGGCTTCGGTGGCCTCAGCCTGATCTATCTGGTCGCCCCGATCATCATCGCGATCACCATGTCGTTTACGTCAGGACAGAGCCTGAAATACCCGCCGCAGGGCTTCTCGATCCGCTGGTACGAGGCCTTGTTCGACCCGATCCGTTCAGGAACCGAGCACATTGCGGCCGGAAACTCGTTGAAGATTGCCGCTCTCGCGGTTCTAGGGTCCCTGCTGTTTGCGGTTCCCGCCACCATCGGCATGGCGCGGATGAAACGCAGCACCGTGAGTTCCATCGAACCTCTTCTGCTCGCGCCGCTCGTCCTGCCGAGCCTGGTCTACGGTCTCGCGGCACTGATCGTCGCCAACTTCGTCGGCTTCCAGCCTTCGCTCTGGCTGACAGTGACCGGCCATGTGGTCGTCTTCGGACCGCTGATGTACAGAGCCGCATCCGTCGTTGCCCAGGGCATCAATCCATCGCTGGCGGAGGCTTCGACGGTGATGGGGGCGAGGTGGTTCACGACGCTGCGACGGGTAATCTTGCCGCTCCTGTTGCCGGGCATTCTTGCCGGTGCGTTTCTCGTCTTCATCCAGTCGCTCGACAACGTGTCCGTCTCGCTCTTCCTCGCCGATGCCCGAACGACGGTGCTGCCGCTCAGAATGTTCGCTCTCATCGAAGAGTCGCTCGACGTCCGCGTTGCCGCGATGTCGGGAGTTCTGATCGCTCTCACGCTCGTGGTGCTGCTTGTCGCAAGACGGGTGCTGGCACCGCAGAAGCAGACCTGACCTATTTTAGAATTCTGGAAGGAATACCCAATGAACATGCGTGCAACCAAGGCGGGCTCTTATCGTGTCGGATCGCTGCTCGCCGATTTCCAGCCGGACTTCGATTTTGCAGCACCCTTGCCGCTGCCGGTCGAGGAATTCGAGGATCGCCTGCGCCGCATCCGCCGTCAGGCGGTCGAAGCGGGGCATGACGCGCTGATCGTCCACACCGGCGGTGTCGGCTGGTTTCACACGTCGAACCACTATCTCCGCTATATCTGCGACTGGATGCGCGAAGGCGTTCTGGTCATCCCGACAGACACCGACAAGCCGCTGACCCTTCTCTCCTTCTTCACCCAGTCCGTGCTCCTGCCGCCGGGCGGTGAACCGGTATTGGTCGAGGATATCTGGCAGATCGGCCCGATCGGCCGCGAATACGCCGACCGCCCGGGCGACTCGGTGATCAAGACTGCCGAGAAATGTGCCGAAGTGCTGGCCAGCCTCGGGCTGGCAAAGGCCCAGATCGGCCGGATCGGCGACCGTACCTCGCTGACATTCTGGGTGGCGCTCGACGAATTCATGCCAAAGAGCAAGTTCATCGCCGACAACGCCATTCTCGACCGGATGCAGAAGCTGCGTTCACCGCGCGAGATCGAGATGTTCCGGGCTGCCGCCCAACTGGTCAGCATCGCGACCCAGGCCGCCCATCACGTTGCCAGACCCGGCGTGACCGACCACGAAATCTATGCCGCCTTCACGCAGGCCCAGCTAGCCTTCGGCGGTGAGACCGGCGACGGCTACCAGATCGGCATCAACGAATTCGGCACCCATTGCGGCAAACCCTATGGCCATGTCGTGCGTCCGGGCGACCTGATCAATCTCTATGTCTCCAACATCACCTACCGCGGCTACACGGCCCAGACCGCCCGCATGATCGCAATCGGTGAGATTACCAAGCGGCAGGAGGAGGTGCTCGCCGTCTGCACTGAGGGCGTCAAGCGCGCCGAAAAGCTGATCCGTCCGGGTGCGCTGATGCGCGACGTCAACAATGCCGCCTTCGAGCCGATGATTGAGCGTGGCATGTTGACCTCCCCGGAAGCCCGCACCATGCCCTATAACTGGGCGCCGATGGATGACGGCAGCGCGCGCCTGATCCCACGCCAGTATGTCAAGAACATCGACTGGGAGGCCCAGGGCCGCAAGCTCATGCATGTCTATCCGGCGACGGAAGGCCCGCATAACCCCAATCTCGGCCATTCCGTCGGCATGGCTGGCAGCCAGAACAGTTTCAACATCTCCTCCCACAACTACGACCGGATGGAAGAAGGCATGGTGTTCGTGATGCACACACAGTGGCTGGAACCGCTCTCCGCCGGCTGCAATGTCGGCAACATGTACGTCGTCACCAAGGACGGGTTCGAGAACCTCTCCCGCCACACCCCGCTTGAAACCCATCGTATCGCTGCCGAGGCTTGACACATGACCGACCATACTCATTTCGACTTCGCCAAGCTTAACGAGCGCGAGCGCTACAAGCTTCTGATCGGCACCGTGATCCCGCGCCCCATCGCCCTGGTGACGACGGTCAGCAGGCAAGGGCAGCCCAATGCGGGTCCGTTCAGCTTCTTCAATGTGCTGACCCATGATCCGGCCATCGTCGCCATCGGCGTCGAAAACTATTCGGACATGCGCTTCAAAGATACCGCCCGCAACATCCGCGAGACCGGAGAGTTCACGGTGCACATCTGCGATAACGCGCTGGTCGACCAGATGGAGGTCTGCGCCATCAAGTTCGGCCCCGAGGTCGACGAGATGGAGGAGGCAGGCCTTGCGACCGTCCCCGGCCAGATGGTGCGCAGCCCGCGCATTCTCGCGGCACCGGCAGCGCTCGAATGCCGCCGTCACACGACCCTGCAGGTCGGCCCGGCGCGGGAAATCATCCTAGGCCAGGTGCTCGGCGTCTATGTCCGCAGCGACGCGGTCAACCCGTCGAACCTGCATATCGACCAGCAGCTCATGGACGCAGTGGGGCGCATGGGCGGGCACACCTATGCCCGGACCCGCGACCAATTCGACATCAAGACACTGACCCCGCAGGAATGGGAAAGCCGGAAGGATAGCGCGAAGGCGGCGGCGGAATAAGCGCGTTTATCCGCTTCCTCCGCGTGATCTGTGCCTTCTTATGGTCCGAACAATAAGGGCTGAGTAGAAGCCGGCGGCCGGGAGCGACGCCGCCGCGCGATTTCGCGCGTGGACATCACCTGTGGGCACCACTTCTTGGCATCAGGTCGCCAATGATGCCAAAACGATATCCGGAAAGGGAATTTTAGAAAGAATTGGCTGGGGAACCTAGATTCTCACATGATTTCAATGGCTTAGCGGAAGCGCCTTGAAAATCCCTCTGTTTTCCCATCGCGAGCGACCATGGATGCCACCTTTGTGCCCTGGCTTTGGGCATCAGTCAACATTGGGGCGTTCGCGGAAATCATTTCCGACATGGAGGCAGATTTGCCCTCGAGAAGCCGACCCCACCCACGGCTGCTTCGCGCGCTTATTTCGGTCGTTAATTTGACAAGGGAGGACCGGCCGATCGTTGCGGACTGAGTGTTCGCTGCATCGCGGCAATTGAGGGCGCCGACAAATCGGCGAGTCACGAGCGTAGTTGACCAAATTGCGGAAGCGCCTGATGTCGCTTTGGCTAAACTTCTGTCCTCCCTGAGCGACGAAAGGGAGGGTTGATCTGGCGGCCTCTCCACTCCGATGGGGATAACTTTCAAAAAGATTCGACAGGATTAAATCATCGCTGAATAAGTACCCTAGGTAGTAGCTGGATCGAGGGGAACGGTCTTGGTTAGGTATCGATTCAGCCTTATACTAGCTTTTCTAATATTCCTGACATGCGGCAGCGCGCAGGCTCAAACCGGCTGTTCGAACGAGTTAATTCCGGCCGGAGGTATCCCGGCAAGAACGGTTCTTGTAAACCCTGCACAGTCGCTGGTCGGCGATCTCGTTTACGAGTTCTTGGATCCGGTGCGAACCGATAACCGGGTTGCCACGACGCTGGCACTCGATCTGACGATGCAGCAGGACGGCTGTGATCAGATTTTATACCCCTTAGGTCTGAGCTTTCAGGGTGCGACTTTTCTGGTCGACAATGTGCAGGCGATCACCCTTTCGACAAGCGTCGGTATCGCGAACCTCTCATTCGATCCGGAGCGGCTCGAAGCGACGCTGGCAATTGTCCTTCCGCTTCCGAAAGGTTTTCGGTATCAGGCCACTCTGACCCGGATGCCGACTTCAATCGACGATATTCCTCTGACTATCAGCGTGGTCGCACCAGGAGCTTTTGGCACGATTCTTCAAGGAGATTGGAAGCCGGATAGACACAAACCGGACTTTGGCTTGAGGTCCTTAGCGGCAGCACTTGGCATACAAGAATCGCTGGATGCGGGGCAGAAGGCATCACTCGAAATCCTCGATCGGGTGTTCCGGGTAAGGCTCGGCGCCGTGCTGAACGCGAAGTCTACCGATGTTGGCGCGGTGCGGCTCAATAATTTCCAGGTGGATTGGGATCGTTGGGACCACGGGGATCAAGTCTTGTCAGCCGACGTCGAATGGATCGGCACCGATACAGAGCTCGCGGCGGTCCTGCCATCGGCAGCAGAGTTCCGGATCGCCCCAGACGGTCGACCTCAGGTTCGGCTATCCAATCTGAACACAGATAAGCTCAAAGGCTATCTCTCGACACGGATGAGCCAATTCGTGGATCTTGCCTCCTTAGAGAAAATGATTCAACGCTGGGGCGGCAAAACATTGCAAGACCTTCCACTGGGTTGGCTGCGGCTACGCAATGTTTCGATTAGCGAGACGCGGTTGACGGCAGAGGTCGCGTTCGCGATCGACGACGAACCCAGCCAATGGGTTGGTCTGGAAGCGCATCTGCCCTCAAATGGCGCCGCCTTTGCGAGAGTCTCTGAAGCGATCGCGCAGGCGGCTAGGGAAAGTCTAAAAAAATACGCGACGAAGACGGTCGAACAGACCCTGTATACCCAGGTGGCGGACTTCGTTTCTAAGAACGCGAACGGGACGTTCACAGTCTTCGGAATTCCCGTGTCGATTGCCCTCGTGCCTCCAACCGATACTGAACTTCCATCGAAACCGATTGCCGTGCTGTCGTCTCCCGCTCTTGGCGTCGTGATCTCGAATGTGGGCCTTCTCGTTGAGGATGGCCGCCCCGTTTTCGATTGGAAGGCTGCAACGTTCAGCGGCTTGGATAGGCTCGCAGATGAATTGCTAAGACAATCTAGTCTGAGTGCTGGTGACCTTTCGCTTAGGATAAGCGGGCTGAAACTCGCCGATGGAAGGCTCGAAGGGGCGTTGGCCGGCGTGTTTCTCGGCACACCGTTTTCCGCGCCCGTCGTTGTGAGCGAGAGCGATGTCCGGTTGTCACTTCCGAACCTTCGGCAGGAGATGGTCACCGCAATACAAAAAACAATATCTGGAAGGCGGGTCGAATTCGCCGGGTTGACGCTAAGCGATGTTCAGCTTTGCCCGGATGGTGCCACGGGTGGGTTTTGTAAAAACGGAGACATCGTCACAAGCGCCGATGTCAAGATTGCCGATCTGTTCGAAGGCACCGTGACGCTGAAGATTTATCCATCCATCAGGATCGAGAACCTGATGGTGAAAGAAACCGGCGCGTTTGGAAGCATTGCTGGCATCTTCCGCACAGGCCCGGTTGAGTTCGACGCTCTCACTCAGTTCAGCCCCGTCGTCGTCACTGGGAAAATCAAGATGAACGCGCTCTTCGACGTGATCGCGATCCCCGATATCCCATTCCGCTATTCGACGGCGAACGGGAAGCTGGAACTGACCTCTCCGAACGAAATCGTCATACCGACCGACGTTCCCATCCCACCATGGCTCAATCTGTCTCAGGTCAGGATACCACTTAAGAAGCGCGAGGACGGACAGGTCCAGGTAACCACGCGTATTACCATCGGCCAGAGTGCTGTCCAATATCTGTTCAATATAGATGGAACGCTCTCGGCCAATCCGGAGGCGCAAAAAGTATCAATCGCGGGTAAGGCATCTCTCGTCAGTGTCCCACTCTACACTGTAGATGGATCTATCGATTTCAAGGCGAAAGAGGGCGTCGCCAAATCGACCACGGCAGGCTTTCTCGACGACATCATCCATCAGAGCAGCGAAATCCGGATCTCCGGGGCCGACTGCCTGGTTTCGCAGGACCAAGACCTATCGTTTCTCTTCTTCAAAGCATCCGGCAGTCTTCTAATTCAAGTGCCTCCGTCTCTCTGCAACAGCCCACTGCCACAGAAAACCTCATCGTGCGGCCTAACAAGTGCAGGAGGCGTGTGTCTTAAAGCTGCCGCCAGCGCCGGGGCTCTGGGGAATGCCGAAGCGTCATTCACTGGCGGCTTCGATTTGAAGCTCAGCGTAGCGATGCAGACTGAACTCCGTCTGATCCTGCCCGTTAAACTGAAGATAGCCGCAAGCGAGCGGCAGCTCAGAATATCGGCCCGCGTTCCCAACATCGCAAAGTTCGGCTTTGTTATAAAGAACCCAAACCGTGGCACGGACGCGATCGCGAGAGATATCATTAACGGGATTGTTGACGCGCTGAAACAGCCCAACCTGAAATTGCCGCTTAATTTCGAAATTTCGGGTGGGGCAAAGGGTAGTGTCGACGTCAGCGACGACGATGGTTCTGACGCGAATGCCGAGGCCAACGAGTTGTCTTCCGATGGCGGCAGTGCGGTCAAGGTCGGACAAAAGGTAGCTGACAACTCCAATTCAGGAGGATCCAGTCAACCAGAAAAACTGACAGAGGGTGGGCAGATCGGCCAGGTGAAACCCGCTGAAGACAATCATCCGACACAGGGGACCGATCCGAAAAGCCAGCCTGCAGAAAGG
This sequence comes from Neorhizobium sp. BETTINA12A, assembly GCF_023006485.1. Classification (NCBI taxonomy): domain Bacteria; kingdom Pseudomonadati; phylum Pseudomonadota; class Alphaproteobacteria; order Hyphomicrobiales; family Rhizobiaceae; genus Neorhizobium; species Neorhizobium sp. BETTINA12A. The sequence continues at coordinate 14,774 of NZ_JALBGW010000019.1, read as the reverse complement.
CAGCCCGAAGTCGCGTCGCCCCCGGATCAGCAAGCCGGCTCTCGGAAAACCGAGGATCAGCTCGGCATATCATCGTCAACCAGCGTTCTCGGCAAAACCGGGCCAATCCGAATTTCCTTCGACGGCGGGCGGCACATCGTCGCCACGAACATCAAAACGGGAACTGTCGAAACGTCATCGCATGCAGTATCGCCCGAGGTCGTTGCCTTGTTTGGAAACGAATGCTTCGGCTGGGTCGGATGGGCAACAGGCCCAGACCGCCCCAATTTTCTCTCTCGGTCAGTCGATGCGGGTGCAATGATCTTCGGCACGCGACCGAGATGCGGAACATCGGTACCCTACTGCGAGGCGGGAAAACTCTGCGCCATCAACCTGGCCGATGGTCACGTGAAATCCGCGATGCTCGATCTCACGAAGCTCAACTGGTCCAGTGCCAGGACCCTTGTCGAAAGCCCGGCAAAGGCCACCGACCTCGAAGACGCAATCATCAGGGGCACGGCACGGCAGCAGTTGTATTCCGAAGAAGACCGCGGCCCAACCGTTTCCGAGTGGCGTTGCGCCGTGCTCGAAAACGAGGTTTGCCAGATAGCGGTGGGTTGGGACGACCAGGGCAAGCCAGTGTCCTTCGTAGACAGATCGGGAGTTACCTTCGAAATCTCCCAAGGCTCTCTGATCGAATGGGCCGCCTCCTCCTCCCCTCCCGACCTCGCCGCATCTTTGCTCACGAAGTCGGTGGAAAGTTCGCTGTTCGTGATGGCCGAGACTGATGATGCCTGGCTTGTTAGCGAGCATGAGGGCGGCAAGGCGGATGGCGCCGACACGTTGAAACTACGGACCAGGGAGAACAAGCTGGTCTCGATCACCGCGTTGCGCCTCGACAGATATTCAAGGGAGCGACCCTGGCAAACCGGTAACACTAGCGCGCTCATGAACGACGCGGTTGAGGTTATGGAAAGCTCACTCGAGGAGACAGACTGGGCCATCGACTTCTTGGGCGATGTTTCCGGCGGGGAGCGATTGCTTCTGATGTCTGACGTCAACGCATACCTCATAACGCGAACCTTGGACGAGAGTTGCCGACGCCGGGCATCGCGGCAAGCGATCTCCGGGCAGGCTGAGCTAAGCCTTGCGAAGGGGAATACCCTGATGTCGAAACTCGGCGATGTCCTTTCGCTAGAGTCGAGTGATTGGCGACAGCGCGGGTTTCGTCGCAATCCCGTTTTCGGCCTTTTCGGAAATGCCTGCAACTGACCAGAAAGTGATTTCATGCACACCGTTTCCAGCGCTCTTGCAGTGATAGTTTGGCCGGTTTTTGTGATCGGTCTTCTCTCTGTGATACTTTTTGCGATTTCCAGACTGCCGATCGCGTCGGCACGGGCCGGAGACCTCGGCAAAAGGGTTGTCGATCTCGCTCGAAGGCTTCAGGAGCAGAACGCAGTGGCGGGTGCTGCCGCGCCTGCTATTCCGGACGTCGGCAAGCTAAATTTGCGTGATTATTTCACGGCGGAGGAGCTGGAAGGCACGCAGGATCGGAAATGGTTGTCGTTCCTGCCCGGCTGGGCGATCGCTCTCGGCGGAGGTATTTTCGCCCTGTTGCTCTCAGTCATCGTCGCCGTCTATTTTCTTTATGTTCCGATGGTCTCGGAGACGTATCGCAGACTATATCTCGCGCACTGCCAGTCCGATGCCGTGACGCGCGTTTTATCTCAACAATCCGGCTCCCGAAATTTCACAGCAGAGAGCCGGTCCTATGACGCGTGCAAGCCATTTGAAGACAAAGACCCTCCAAAACCCCTTGCTCGGAAAGATGTGTTCTTTTTGTTGCAAAGTCTTGGTTTATTGGACAGCAAGGAGAAGTCCGCATCGGATCTGTACACCACAACCGGCGTTGGGAGCACCCGAAACGGCTTGATCGCGGCGCTCCTTGTCCGGCCTGATGTCTATCTACCCGGCATGCCAACCTCAGAACTGCTGGTGAGACTGGCTGGCCGGTTGAAGGCAAACTTCGATGTACCCCCGGCAGGCGCCTCAACCGAAGTCAACAGCAGCTTAGCTTGCCGCGTTGCAGGCCTGTCGGCGATTGCAGCGCAACAACCTTATCTTGAAATGCCGCTCGATGCACATGAGGGAGGTGTCGAGCAATCGCAGCCTCGTTCGCTCGGGCGAACAGTCCTCGGGTCGGCAGGGGTCAAGCCATTGATAGATGTCTTGTCCCCACCCGGTTCCCCGAACCGGAAGGAAGTTTGCTACGGTGATGACGAGCTTACGCAGCACCATCTTGGGGCCGATTATCGCGCCAGGGCTAGCGGAAAAATCTGGCCTTTGCTGGAGAAACCAAACGACCGCTTGAACGATGCCGAAATCGTGAGCGTGGCACTCGGCTGGGCGAACTGGAAAGCAAGTGACTTCGACAATGAAACTGCTCAGCAAGCAGCAGTTATCGCCTTCATGCGCGCTATCGCATCTGAGGCAGGTTCTGCGCCGGAGGTGCGAGACGCCCGGATCGGTGTCAACTTCTTCATCGGATGGGAGCGGCTCGCGATCCTCATCGTCACCGTTTTTCTGGGCCTCTGCCTGCTGTGGCAACAGGCCATGAACATCCTTGATATCCGCCATCTCCGGAAGATAAACGATGTAATGGAGGCAGCCGCTGAAACGAATATGCCACCCGCATTGCCATTGAAAATCCTGGCCGCGATGCTCAATCGACGTGTCGGACGAAGCGCACCGCGCGAGATCATGGTAGCCGCCGTGGAGGTGGCAGAGCAGCAGTCGTCGAACAAGACGGTAGACTACGATCGTGTGCGGCGCGTCGCTGAGCATGAGTTGAAAATCGTCGACCGAAGCAGGTTTTTCTTTCTGGCAGGGCTTCCATTGCTACCGACGATCGGATTCGTCGGCACGGTCCGGAGCCTCATCGAAGCGCTTGCGCTAGCCGATAACATACCGCGCGCACGCGACGCGATATCGCAAGTGACGGCGGTTTCCGATGTCACCTCTACGCTTTCTTTGTGTTTCTCGACCACGTTTATGGCGCTTAGTGCTCTCCTTGTGTTTGCTCCCCTAGACCTATGGCAGGCAACTCGGGAAAGGCAGGTGATTGAAGAAAGCGAGCGACTATTGGATCCGGGGCTTTGACCTATGGCACGCCGCAGTTCACCCTTAGCTGGTCTCCTGATCATCTCCGCTATCGATCTTCTCCTCTGCTGCCTGACTGCTGGGATCATGCTTTTTATCGTGTTTCAGCCGTCGCAAAGATCCGACCGCTCCAGCGCGATGATTGGCAGCTTGAAAGACGGCCGCGATAGCGGCGTGCAAGCTGGTGCGGGCAGTCAACTCGCACCAACGATGATCATCGTAAAGTCAGCCTATGGGGACCTCTTGAAGCCCAAAAGCGATGAATCCGGGTACAGATCAATCTCGGGCCACGGTTCCGCGCTCAACCAGGCGACGGCAATTCTCATTTCAACGAGCGCTTCGCCTGGCAAATTGATTCTGGAACCGGCCAGGGCAAACCGGGAATTCTCGGCTCGCATCGCTTTGGCGGTAAACAGCCATCTCGTCACGCAAGATGTCCGTTGCGGCACTGGTGGCCAGGGACAGATTGCCATTGATCCTGAGGCAGACGAACCGATCAAATTGAGTTGCTCGGAGGTAACCCAGTGCCTTTTCGGCGAAGAACTGGCTGAGGCAGAAACAACATATTGGACGAAATTTATCGCGGCGAATGAGCAGGCTCCGAGCGAGGCGTATGGTTGCTATCAAGATAATGATAGTTCCAGACTGGATACATGCGCAGTCCCGGTAGACCGGTGGGCACACGGGTACGACTACCACCCATTGAAACAGGACCCAATCTGCGAGGAGCGGCAATGACCGCACCGGGCAAAATCTCTTTTTTCATCACGCTCGGAGTTGCTGCGATCGATATGCTGAGTTGCGCCTTTATCTCGGCGACCGTGCTTTTTGTCATGTTCCTTGTGCCAGCTTCGTCTTCGGGCAGCACCGCCGCGGGGAACCAGAACGTCCTGATGGTTCATTGGTCCGCTAATGTGGCTGAGGGTTCGATAATCGGGCTGGAAATAGGGCCTAAGACCGACCCTACGATGATTTGGCCAGACAGTGGAGATACGGAATTGAACAGCCTATGCGCCCGGCTGTCAAAATTGACGGTCCAGGAAGCTTGCACACTGCTCGCCCCTGGTTCTGAAGCCAAGCACGGAACGCTTGAAGGGGCTCTCGCCATCGCCGAACCAATTTCCGGGGAGTGGGGCTTAACGCTTGTCTATGCTGACAGCGCTCCAAGAGGAAACGCCGAGGTGTTCGATGATCTTGCTGTTACGCTGACAGTCGTCGGCAGTGACGCGTCAGTAGTGGACATAACTCTGGCGGCCGGCGAGGAGAAATCGATTTTGCAAGCGCAGGATGCCGATGTACCGACGCTCACAAAAATTCTTCAAATCCAATAGCTAAGTCATGGAGGAATAGCATGAAGAAAATTCTTCTTACCGTTGTGACCGCCTGCGTTTTTCAAATGACGACTGCGGTGGCTTATGCGGATTGCATGAACTCCGATCCCTTTTACTGGCAGGGGACTCGTCGCCTCTCGTCCTACGACAAATTGATGCAATTCATGCAGTGCAGAGATTACGGCGACAAGATCGAAAACGCGCTATCCGACAGGACGGCGTGCAACTGGTTCGTCGCAAGGGCGCTGCAAGCTTTGTTTAACATCAACGACTTCGCGCCAGAAGGAGGTCAGGGCTGGCGCGATGCAAACACGATTGCTTCGGAGATCGGTGCAAGTTCACATTGGACGAAGATCGGGGATGCATCGAGCCAAGCAACATTGCAAAGCGCTGCAGATGCCGCGGCGGCAGGTGATGCGGTCGTCGCGATCGAACCAGGGGACACACATGGTCATGTTGCCATTATTCTAGCTGGACCGCTCACAGCATCCGGATCGTGGAGCCTCAAGGTTCCGAATTCGGCATCCTTCCGCCTCGATAGTGTCGATAAGACATTCGTCGGCTGCAAACTATCCTTCGCCTGGCAAAAGCCGGACGGAGTGGCGATCTTCAAAAGAGTGAAGTAGGGTCGGACTCCGAGCGAAACGGTGGCGACGCTAACACTCTCGATGGTAAAGGATGCTGGGAGTAACTCCAAAGAAACCGGAGAGGATGTCCCGTCTTAAGGAAGCTTGAGCGACATTCCCATTCAGAGTGTTTTCTCTTGTCTGATGCTTATCAGAACCAGGTGAACTAAAGCGGGTCGCAGCATGGTCTGGATCATTGGCGAAAGCACCATCCGGACTCTCATTGGTAGATGTGTTGCTTTTGACATCGCCGCCTGAGGGTGAGAGGCTCGTTCCAGATGGCATTCGGTTCAAAACTGATGCTGCGCTATTCACTCGACATGTGGGACGAGTCAACGTTGGGCTCCTTCGTGAAATATGGGTCGATCATCCGACTTTTTGCAACCGTAATCCGCCACTGCCTCTTGGTGTTCCGAACAGGGAAATTGGAAGACCGCCAATGACTGAGTTGCCGCGCAACGAAGAAGGAATGATCACTAACGCAAGAATTGGGTCCCCAGCCGGTTTTCGTGCGAATCCGATTATCTTTTCCGTCTTATAAAATCGCAGAGCTATTTGCCCCGAAAGTCGGTAAGTAGTTGAAAATGGCTACAATTTTCGTAAGAGAGTTTCCGGTCTTATAGCTGTTTTGTAGGGGGCGAAATGTGGCCGCCTGGGGACCGTGGATTCTCACATGATTTCAATGGCTTAGAAGAAAATCCTTGAAATTCCCTCTGTTTTCCCATCGCGAGCGACCGTGGATGCCACCCTTGTGCCCTGGCTTTGGGCATCAGTCAACGGGCGGGTAAGGCGGCAATAATTTCCGCTTTCGGAGGTCAAGTATGCAGTGGGGCGGCCGCAAAGCGTCCGGCAGCTCTGTACCTCTTTGTCGGTCGTAGGGATCCTCGCCATACCTGCCCACAAGCGGAAATTCTCTTCGCTTGTCTTTCGCCGCAGTCTGGATACAAGTAAAGATGAACACTTTTTCCGCTGATTTATTTATAATGTGAGCAACGAGACCATCAGTTGTGACCCCACCTTCTGCAGTAGACTTATCTTTTTTAGACGAGCCGGGCGGAGACGCAACACGACGAGCTATTGCGTCGCTTCGGGGCTATACTTACCAGCTCTATGCAAGCGCGATCGCATGGCTCGAACTGGAGGATGGCGAATCCCTTTGGCTTGAAGTCGCCGAGGACTACGCAACGGTGGCACAGAACGCTATTCGTGCCGTCCAGGTCAAAGATACGGCTGCAAGCGGAACGGTAACGCTCCGTTCGCAGGCGGTGAGAAAGGCCATTGACGGGTTTGTCGATCTGGTGGAGCGCAACAAAGATAAACGCGTTACGCTCCGGTTCCTGACGACGTCGCCAGTCGGTATGGAGCAGAAGCTTACGGATCGGCCCGATGGCGTTGAGGGCTTGACATACTGGCGAAAGGCTGCCTCCGACGCCCCCGTCACCCCGCTGCGAGATATCCTTCTCGCCGAAGGAACGCTTTCTTCTCGCGCAAGGGCGTTTGTGAGTGCCCGTGATGATGAGGCGTTGAGAGCAGATCTGCTCCGCAATATCCATTGGGATTGCGGGACCGGCAATATCGACGAATTGCATCAGGTGCTTGAAACCCGGCTCATCCATTTCGGCTTCAATGAATCAAGGCTCCCGGCGGCTGAGGGTACCCGCCTCGTGCAAAGCGTTATTGTGAAAGTGTTGCAGACAACGATAACGGGAGCGCCCCGCTGTCTGAAGAAGGCTGACTTGCCGGTACTGATCGACGCAGCGACGCGCATCTCGCTACCGCGTAGAGACGTCGATCGCTTGCTTGCCTTGGGCAGGAAGGCCGGCGACTGGCTGCAACCTCTGGAATTGGTCGCATCTCTCCCTGGCATCGTCGATGAGATGACGGTGGCGGCGCGGCGCGACGCTTTGGGGCGTGAGCCGTCGTGGCGCCTTCTCAGAAAGGGTGTTTATTGTCCCCGCCCGGACAAGCTGCGTGAAGCCATCGATAGGCTAGACACATGGCTCGGAAAATGTTGGTTCGACAACACGAGACTGCCGGCATTCTGGATCGATGGTCGGTCTGGTGACGGAAAATCCATATTGCTCCTGCAACTGGTTGCAGAATTCATCAGTCGAAATTCCAATATTCACGTCGCGCTCTGCTCACCTGCTCAATTGCTCGACCGCATCGAGAGCGGGGAGCCCTTGGCGGAGCCTGTCCTGTTCGTGGTCGACGATCTGCACAAGGCTCTTGCGCTCGATGACTTCAATGGGCGTTTAGCCCGATTGCTGGATTCAGATATCGGGCGCGTCGGCATCCTTGCATGCGGACCAAGCCCCGAACTGGATAGGTTTAGTGGCGTTTGCCGTGACACGATTACAATTGAGAAATGGACGATGCTTGCTGTCGACGATGATGAGCGCCGGGCGTTCATTTCCTGGCTGCAGTTCACGGATCAGGGCGCCGATCTCCAATCCGATTTGCTGGTCGAGTTCCTGTTTGAATTGAAGGTTGGCGAGCCACTTGTGGCTTTCGCACGGAATTTTCGCCACAGGCTGGACAGCAAGGGCACATTTGAGCCCGTCAAACGCGTGCTGGCTGTCAACACGCTCGACCTAGCGGCCGATCCTTCGCTTGTGCCCAGCGGCGATTCCATGAAATGGCTGCAGCGCCTTGCGGACAAAGATCAGGGGCATTTCGATCTGGACGCAAAGATGCTTTCTGGGGCCTCGGGGATTAAGTTCGCGCATTCACGGATTGCATGGCGCCTGTTCGTGGAATGGACCCATGAGGCGATGCTCCGCACTCCGCTCAATGACAGCCTCGCCGAAGCCCTTGCGCCAGGTCTCCTGGCGGTGGCCGATCGCTTGATTGATATGAGTGCCATCCTCCAAGCCGCGTATTCGCGCTATCCGTCATTGCTTCAGGAGTCTAATCGAGAGGGCTCTGCAATCGGACTCTTGGAAAACCTCGCCCGCCGCGTCAAATCTCACGCTGATGTCGAGGTCTCCGTGATGAGTGGGTTAGCTGTGTTACGCACACAGCAATCTGTTGGTCCCTTACCGGCTGACCTGCTGACGCGTGCGCGGCTGCTTTTGCGGCAGTCTGACGGGCCAAGCGCGCGAAAATGCTCGCTCGCTGCAAAACTGCTCTATATGTCTTGTAGAGATCGTGTCCCGGAAACGCCCGACATTGTTCATGATGTGCTTCACGTATTGTTCGATCGGGAGCAGCAAGACTATGCCGGCACCGAGGTCGTATACCTCGCGACCCGAAAAGACGGAATGAAGGAAGAATGGACTAAATGGCCCCGGGATTTCTTAAATTGCTTCCCGGACGCGTCGTCACTTCCCTTGGTTATCCAATGGCTGGCTAGAGATGATCAATTTGATCAGAACCTTATCGCACCGTCGCTGGTCTGGCTTGGCGACCCGCCAAAAGATCGCCCCGGCGCAGATCAAGTGCTCACAGCCCTGCTCGCGGTATTGGACAAGATCACTGAAGCGGAACGATCGCGCGTCGTCAAACGGGCGCTCGACTGGTTCGGCGATCCGCCAAAAGACCACCCCGGTGCACACCAAGTGCTCGCAGCGCTGATCGCGGTATTGGACAAGATCAATGAAGCGGAACGGTCGCGCGTCGTCAACCAGGCGCTCAACTCGTACTGCGATCCGCAAACAGACCGCCCCGGTGCACATCACGTGCTCACAGCGCTGCTCGCGGTATTGGACAAGATCAATGAAGCGGAACGGTCGCGCGTCGTCAACCAGGCGCTCAACTCGTACTGCGATCCGCAAACAGACCGCCCCGGTGCACATCACGTGCTCACAGCGCTGCTCGCGGTATTGGACAAGATCAATGAAGCGGAACGGTCGCGCGTCGTCAACCAGGCGCTCGACTTGTACTGCGACCCGCAAAAAGACCGCTCCGGTGCACATCAAGTGCTCGCAGTGCTACTTGCAATGTTGGGCGCTATAGGCGAGGCGGAACGGCCAGGCATTGTCAACCGGGTGCTCGACTGGCTCGGTGAACCACCAAAGGATCGCCCCGGCGCGCACGAGGTGATCAAATCGCTTCTCTCGGTCTTAGAGAAGATGGGTGAGGCGGAGCGGTCGCGCGTTGTGAAACAGGCGCTCGATTGGTTCGACGCTTTTGGTCACCGCGATGGCGCTGAGCAGGTCGCTCGATTGCTATGCTACACGGCAAAAAACGCTAATGACATCACGAACCGTCTATTGATTTGGGTGTCACAGCGCCGCTCGGACAAGCAGCGCAGAACATTCGTTGAGGGTTTTCTTTCGATCGTCGGAGCGCACCCGCACATTCGCAAAATCGCGGAAGAACTTTGGGAAGGCGAAGACAAAGCAAATTTCCGAGCGCCCATATTGATGGGTCTGATATCAGCCTACCCAAATGACTCGGCTGTAGTCTCCCGAGTCGTGGCACATCTCCGACTTGAGAGAGCCCCATTCGGCGCCCGAATTTGCCAGCGCTGGTTGGAAAAGACAAGTGATCCTGTGTCGGTCATTGAGGTGCTGCTCAGCCCTCCGGATGTCCTTGGGGGAGGAAGCCAAAAGATACTCCTTCCTGCGGTGGAAGTCGCATTTGCCAGGGCGGTCGAAACAGTTTTTGCAGCAATGCCTCGATTGCTCCCAAAACATCGAAGCAAAGCAATTCATCTTCTTCGCAAAGGAATCCGGCGCCGCACAGTTAACGGGGCGGCCCAGGCGCTTCTCGACAGGATAGACGCATGGCCTGAAGCGTATGTTGGCATCTTGTTCCGGGCACTTCTCGAGTCACCTCTCGAAACACCGAGCTTCGCCGCTCGGCTTTTTTCATGGCTCAATCAGGAGCGTTCTCGGGATCCACGAGGCGTCAGGGAAGTCATCTTAGGCTTGGCAGATAGCCCACAACGCGAAGCGCAGCTAACGGAATATCTTACGACCGCTTTAAAATCAGAGATAGAGAAAGAGCGAAATGGTCGCGTCACATTCTCTGCAAGCAAACGCAACCAATCGTCCATTCCCAACACGGGAGTGAGCCATCAGAAAGTTCAAAAGTAGCTGACATTGAGATGACCGCTTCTGGCCGATATCGTTGAAAAACTCGACGGATTATCCGCTCAGACGCCTCTTTGGTCTTTCGGACGCTGAACTATGCTGTGATCTGCCCCGCACCTTGGCGCAGGGTATAGGTCGATGCCGCCCTCAGGCGGCAATGGCACCGCATGGCGGCATCTGAGGCCTGAGTTTGGCCAGCCTCCTCAGGTTCTGTGCCGTTGCCGCAAGCAGGAATTCGTCTCTCGCGCCACATGGTCCTCGAAGCCGTAACCGTGCCATCCGCAGAATGCGCTTGAGGTGAGCGAAAAGCATTTCGACCTTCTTTCGACGATGCCGTGACTGCTCATATTCGGGTGTCTTGGCAATCGCTCTGGCGACATCGCGTGCATCCTCGTTGAGATCGCGCGGTACTTTGCGCATAGGCATGTTCGGACAGCATCGGGGCTTCAGTTCACACTGTGTCAATCGGCTCGGAATGTTGACCCCTTATCGGCGTCCAATATTGGGGTCTGACGCAGTTCTGATGACATTGCCCATCTCAAGTTGCGCCAATCAGCCGAGCTTCGAGCAGGTCGATTTTGGCGCGACCATACATCTGGCGTTTCACGACCTTGAGCCTGTTGATGTGGCCTTCGGTTTGCCCGTTCGACCAAGGTTCGGTGACTGCGGCATGGACAGCGTCGTGATCTTTTATGATGCCGCGGGCGAATGAGGCGACCAGGCTGCTGCTTGCGGCCTCGACCCATGGATCAAGTCTCGCAACGGTCCTAGTTCGGATTATGGAATGGAAATCATCGATGATCTCGCGCGCCGAGCTGAGCATCGGCACGTCTCGCTCGATCGTCGTCACGGTCACCGTCTCTGCTTTGGTCAGATGATCTCGCCCGACCGTCAGCATTCGTGCAATGGTCCGAGCAGATGGGACCTTCTGCAGATGCGGACCTGTCGTTTGTTCAGAGCGCCGCCGGCGCGTTGCCCATTCGGTCACAACTCGAAGGGAGCCGCTAAACCCCCTTGTCTTCAACCGACGCCACAGTTCGGCACCGTTGCGACAACCGCTGCACCACTCCTCGTCGAGAATGGACAGGAAGCGGTCGAGCGTGCTTTCGCGTGTGCGGAAGACCTCCGACCGCAAACCACGGATCACTTTGCGTACAAGACCCCGGCTGTGCCCGACGCGGCGCACGATCTCCTTGATCGGCACACCTTGCTTGTGCAGAGCCACGATGGCCGCATTGGCCTCCTCGCGCCGTATAAAGCCTTCATATTGCAGGCATTCGGCTGCGCTCAGAAGTTTGGAATCGACAATGGTTGCGCCGATCGCAACTCGGATGGAGTGCATTGACTTGCGCACCGCATCGAGGAAGACGGCGCTGGCGTTCTCCATCAGATGCCAGCGATCGGCGACTTGGACGACACCGGGCAGCGACCGGATTCCAGCCTCACCATAGCCGCCGCCACGGTCGCGCGACAATACCTTGATCGTCGTATGCCCCGCCAGGAATGCCGCCACGGTGTCGATCTCGCGATCCGGCAGAAGCTTGACGATCCGGTGCCGCTCAAGATCGCACACGATGGTGCCGTAACGACAGTTGCGGCGGAACGCCCAATCGTCGATGCCCACGACCGTCAGCGGCTCGATTGGTAACCTGGCGCGGCGGCGCACCACGCGGAGCAGTGTATCATTGCTGACCGGTAACATCAGCCGTTTGGCGAAGCTCGCAGCGGGGCGTCCGCCCAGAGCAAGGCCGAGGTGATGGACGAGATATTCCAGGCGGGCAGTTCGGCGCGATCGGGCCGGCAAGACGCTATCGCCGAAACGCTCAGAGAAAATCTTCTGGCGACAGTGGGAAGCAGTACAGACAAAGCGCCGAGCCTCAACGCGCAATTCGACCCGCCGCCCACAGCATGGGAGATCGGAGACTGTTCGGCCGTAGCGGCTGTGAACGCGGGATGACGTCGTGCCGCACAGCGGACAACACCCGCTCGGCGAAGCCGCTCGCGCGGTGACGAGGATCGTATCCGAGTCCTCGCTTACGGTCTCGGCTACAAATTTGGATGGGATCAGGTCGGAAAGGCGGAACTCGGCTCGCATGGCGTTGAATCTCCTTCGGAAACCGTGCCAATCGAATCCCAAAGATCATCAGAAATGAGTCAGACCCAATTTGCACGCCGAAACACAGGCTCGACCATAAAGTAATCGATCTTGTCAGCCGCGCCCTTCGATACAGCAGGGACATCGACGCCGTGACGGCGTGCGAGGCTCATACAGAACACCGCGTTGTCCACCCTGCCGTCGAGCCCCTCGATCAGCCGGAGAGGGCGGCCGTCGTCAGCCAACTCGTGGCCGTAGACCTCATTGATGATTTCGGCAGCGGTGGTCTTGCCGCTGGTCGGATGCCCGCACAGGGCGATGATCTTGGGAATGCTCATAAGCGCCTGTTGCTACGTAAGTGTTTATTTACTTATAGCGGGACACGATTGCTGGCTGCATATTTAGCTATGCAGCTGCTGGGCTATTTAGGTATCGAGCCGTTGAGCTGAGACGAGATTGCCTCGTCCATCTGCAGGAACAGAATTGCACCAAACACACCGACGACTCCGAGCAGAGCCAAGAACGCCATGCCTGTGAGCAACCACGCGTCCGGCTCAGGCTCGGAGACTCCAGGTTTACTCGTCAAACCGGAGATCGCGGTGTCACAAAGAATCCATACGAACCGAACGAAGGGAATAAACAGCATCGCGAAAATTAGACCGAACGAAATGTGCCCGATCGCCACAATGTTGCGCATTACGCTTACAGAGTCGGGATCAACGCCGGTCTGCTGATAGAGCTGAGACGCATCTGCCATCAGTCGCGCGCCTAGTTTGGCGAACCAAATCCAGCCCGCGCCGACAAATCCGAGACGTGTAAATACGCCAACAATGTCAGACATCACCTTCAGCCTGTCGAAGGCGGCTTTGACTTTTGAAACTTCCATTATGCTCATCGGGCGCTCTCTACCGGAAATAGCACCTTACTAGCTCTAAATTGCTTCCAAATCGTCATCGGCTGACTCTGCCAACTGAGCCAAGCGCATGGCAAGCGAGCGGTTGACGCGCTCAAGATGATTGACCTCATTCTGAAGGCGCTTCAGCTCAGCGTGCAGGTGATCCGCGGACATGATGGAATGTCCGCGTTCATTGAAGAGGTGGATAGGGTTCACGTTCATGCTGCAGCCTTGCGTTCGAAGATTTCCCAAGGGAAGTTCTGATTAGCGGGCAGAATGCCTTCAACGAAGCCAGGCGTTCCCCTGACGATCCCCTCGCGACGGCGTGCGTGATCGCGCAGCGTGCCATTGAGGTTGATCGTGTAGTCCGCGATGAACGTGACGTTCGGCCCAACCTTCTTATAGCGCAGACCACGACCGATCCGCTGACGAAGTTCAAAATCGGCCTTCATTCCACCTCCGAGCTGCACCAGGCCGATCGCCGGGCAGTCAACACCGACGTCGAGGATCTTGGTGCCGATGATGAAATCGATCTCCATCTCGCCGGCCGTGCCCTTCGATACGCAGGAACATGCCAACACTGCGTCCGAGGCTCATGCAGAAGACTTTGTTCTCCACCGCCCCATCGAGGTCCTCGATGAACGGCTTCAGAAGGCGTGTCATCGGCCTTCCGCCCTCGGGCTGCGATATCTGACCATTGATGACGGCGACGGCCAACTTGTCTTGGGCTCCGGCAAGCGAAAGGCGCGCATCTGCTTCGGGATGATTGAAGCGCCATCGTTGGATAATTTCACGAAAAAGAACCGAACAGGACGATTAATGGTAGAAACCTTGGGCAAGGACGCAAATCGCCTCGATCGGGACTCTCAAGAGGCTGAGAGGCGAAGGCGCTGATGGAGAGGGTGTCTAGTCACTGGCTAAGGGCCGGCAAGATCCGGAAAAGTGATGCGGGAAACTGTTCCGGTCGCCTTTGGCAACGGTCGGCTAAGTGGCTGAAAAATAACAAAAAAGATGGATTGGCTGGGGAACCTGGATTCGAACCAAGATTAACGGAGTCAGAGTCCGTCGTTCTACCGTTGAACTATTCCCCAGCAGGGCGCGCCGGTGAATGCCCGGGCCGGTGTGCGGCGCTTATAAACAAAAGCGGGCAGATTGCAAATACCGATTTCGAAAAAAATCGATGCCGTGGAAGCTTTCTCGCCGCCGCTGCGGAAAAGCTGGAAAGCTGCCCGCTGACACGTCCCTGACGTGAGCGGCAAAAAGCCGTTGGCGAAAACGCCGCTGCCTGTTATCTTCGCGCCAACGAAACAATCAGACGCCAGCGGCATACCTTCAAGAGGCTTTGCGCGGCGAGATGGACATAAAAGTGATGGACCCCGATAGCGGCGCAAAGCCGCCGGAAGGCGGGGCGTCGGAGGTACCGCGCGGAGAGGGTAAGTCCTCGAGGCGTCGGAAGGCGAAGCGGAACGGCAAACGTCGTGACGCGGCGCCTGCAAGCCATTCGGATGCGGTCGATACGACTGCACCTGCCGGACGTCCCCATAACCAGGAACCCAACCCACAGGCGCGTAAGCGCAAGCGGCGGCGCGCGAAATCCGGCGGCGCTCAGCAGCCGGCACAGGGCGCGGGTGCGGCGCCCGTGACAGAGCA
>NZ_JALBGW010000199.1:0-7630 GCF_023006485.1 Neorhizobium sp. BETTINA12A | reverse complement strand
CTGACCGTCTGCTGCCGGACGCGGTGCGCGCCTGGCAGTCCGGCAATACCCTCAGCGTCAGGCGGCCGGAAGCCAAGCGCCCGTGGCAGCACGTGCTCGAACCGCTCTCGGCCTATCTCGTGCTTGCCGAACGTCTGTGGAGCGATCCCGCGATTGGCGATGCCTTCAATTTCGGCCCGATCAGCCATGAAGCCGCACCGGTGCGCCAGGTGATCGAGATCGCCCGCAGCTCCTACGGCCGTGGCGATGTGGAATATGGCGACGGCACCGAAGGGCCGCACGAAGCGGGCTGGCTTGCCTTGGAAACGGCCAAGGCGCGGCATATGCTGGGCATCGAACCGCGCTGGTCGCTGGCGGAGGCTGTCGACCGGACGATGAGATGGTATCGTGCGCAGAATGACGGCGCCGACGCCCGCGCCCTTTGCGAAGCCGAAATCGACGAATACGAGGCACGCCCTTGAGCCGCTTCACCGTCACCGATCTGCCGCTTGCCGGCCTGAAGCTCGTCGAACGTCAAAATCTCGGTGATTCGCGCGGCTTCCTGTCGCGCATGTTCTGCGCAGACGAACTGGCGCCGGCGGGCTGGGCAAAGCCGATCGCCCAGATCAACCTGACGATGACTGCGCGGCAAGGCACCGTGCGCGGCATGCATTTCCAGCACCCTCCGCATGCCGAGATGAAATTGGTCAATTGCCTGCGCGGCGCGGTCTTCGACGTCGCGGTGGATCTCAGACAGGATTCTCCGACCTTCCTGAAATGGCATGCCCAGGAGCTTTCCTCCGAGAACCGCCGCTCGCTGCTGATCCCGGAAGGGTTTGCGCACGGTTTCCAGGCGCTGACCGACGACTGTGAGCTCGTTTATTTCCATTCGATGCCCTATGCGTCCAGTTCGGAAGGTGCGCTGAACGCGCAGGATCCTGCATTCGACATCAGTTGGCCGCTGGAGATCACCGAAATGTCGGATCGTGATCGCGGCCATTCCTTCCTGACATTACAATTCACGGGACTGACGCCATGAACTGCCGCCACTGCGGGACCGGACTCCGCTGCGATTTCCTGGACCTTGGCTTCGCGCCGCCGTCCAACGCCTATCTGACCGCCGAGGACCTCTCTAGGCCGGAAGTCTATTTTCCCTTGAGGCTACAGGTCTGCGAGGAATGCTGGCTGGTCCAGACCGAGGACTATGCCTCGGCCGAATCGCTCTTCAGTGCCGAATATGCGTATTTCTCCAGTGCCTCGACGAGCTGGCTCGCCCATGCAGCCCGTTATGTCGAGATGATCACCTCTCGTCTCGGCCTTAACAAGGACAGCATGGTCATCGAGGTCGCGTCGAACGACGGCTATCTGCTGAAGAACTTCGTCAAGGCTGGCATTCTCTGCCTCGGCGTCGAACCGACGGCAAGCACGGCGGAAGCCGCCGAAGCGCTTGGCATCCCGGTCCGACGGGAGTTCTTTGGAGAGGCACTCGGCAAGACGTTGACCGACGAGGGCAAGAGTGCTGATCTCATCCTCGGCAACAACGTCTACGCGCATGTGCCCGATATCAACGATTTCACGCGCGGTCTGAAGGCGGTGCTGAAGGCCGGCGGCACGGTGACGCTCGAATTTCCGCATGTGATGCGGCTCATCGAGCACAATCAGTTCGATACGGTCTATCACGAGCACTTCTCCTATCTCTCCCTCTTCACGGTCGGAAAGATCTTCGAAGCGGCGGGTTTACGCGTCTTCGACGTCGAGGAATTGCCGACCCATGGCGGCAGCCTGCGCGTCTACGGATGCCATGCGGGTGATTCGCGCCGGACGACGGAGGCGGTTACCGCACTTCTCGGCGAAGAGCAGCGCCGCGGTCTTCAGACAGCGGCCACTTATGCCGACTTCCAGGCCAAGGCCGAAAAGGTCAAGAACGACGCGCTCGCCTTCCTGCTGGACGCAAAGCGCGAGGGCAAGACGGTCGCAGCCTATGGCGCCGCAGCCAAGGGCAACACGCTTCTGAATTTTGCCGGCGTCAAACCGGACCTCCTCCCCTATGTCTGCGATGCCGCAGCGGCCAAGCAGAACAAGTTCATGCCCGGCAGCCATATCCCGATCCTGCACCCGGACGAGATCGTCGCGCGCCGGCCCGACTATGTGATGATCCTGCCCTGGAACATCGCGACCGAGGTCCGTCAGCAGCTGGCCTCGCTTGCCGATCAGGGCACCAGGTTCGTAACCGCCGTGCCGGAACTGAAGATCATATGACGCCACTCGTCCTGCTTACCGGGGGAACAGGTTTTGTCGGCCGGCAGGTGCTGCGGGCGCTGACCGAATCCGGTGCGCGCGTCCGGGTGATTTTACGCGAAGGAACAGCGGAAAGCCGGCTTGGCGATCTCTCCGCCGTCGAGAGCATCGTGCGGACGCCGGACCTGTTCCGCGAGCCGGTCGAGTGGTGGGCGAAGGCCCTAGACGGCGTCGATACGGTCGCACATGTCGCCTGGTACGCCGAACCCGGCAAATATTTGCAGTCACCAGAAAACATCGTCTGCCTCGAAGGCACGTTGCGGATGGCGCAGGGCGCGGCAATCGCCGGCGTCAAACGGTTCGTCGGCGTGGGCACGTGTTTCGAATATGACGTCTCGGTGGGCATGCTCGCCACCGACACGCCGTTGCGGCCGATCAGCCCCTATGCCGGCGCGAAAGCCGCGGTGTTTATGGCCCTGTCGCAATGGCTGCCGCTACACCGGATCAGCTTTGCCTGGTGCCGGCTCTTTTATCTTTTCGGCGAAGGTGAAGACGAGCGACGGCTGTTTCCCTACCTTCGCGCCCAGCTCGCCGCAGGCAAACCGGTGGATTTGACCAGCGGCAACCAGATCCGCGACTTCCTGGACGTTCGGGAAGCCGGAAGGCAGATCGCCGATATCGGACTTGGCGACAGAACGGGAGCAGCCAACATCTGTTCCGGAATTCCGGTGACCGTGCGGCAGATAGCCGAGCGGTTGGCCGACGAGTATGGTCGACGCGATCTCCTGCGATTCGGCGTCCGTCCCGACAATCTGGTGGATCCTCCCTGCGTTGTGGGATTAACGAGGTGATGACATGACGACGAAAGATACCCTGCTGCTTTACGAACAGCCGCAGTTGCCGACCTTCCAGAACCGCGTTTATCCCACGGCAGCGGAAGCCAAAGGCTGCGCCAAGGGCGATATCCGCCTGGTGCAGGACATGACGACGGGCCTCATCTACAACGATGCGTTCGACCCCAAGCTCATGGACTACGACGGCAATTACAATAACGAACAGGGCGTCAGCCGGCATTTCCACCAGCATCTGGAAATGGTGGCCGGTATCGTCGAGCGGACGATGGGCCGCGAGAACCTGGTGGAGGTTGGCTGCGGCAAGGGCCTCTTCCTCGAAATGCTGCTCGAAAAAGGCTTCGACCTCACCGGTTTCGATCCCACCTACGAGGGCACGAACCCGCGCGTGAAACGACACTATTTCGAGGCTGGCGTCGACGTCCAAGGCGAGGGGCTGATCCTTCGCCACGTGCTGGAGCATATCCAGAGCCCGTATGATTTCCTCGTCGAACTCTGCAAGGCGAACGGCGGCAAGGGCCGCATCTATATCGAAGTACCCTGCTTCGACTGGATCATGGAACATCGCGCCTGGTTCGACGTGTTCTACGAGCACGTCAATTATTTCCGCCTGTCCGATTTCCATCGGATCTTCGGCAATGTCATCGAAAGCGGTCGGGTTTTCGGCGGGCAGTACCTTTATGTGGTGGCCGAGCTGGACTCGTTGCGGCCGCCGGTGCGTGAAGAAACCGATCGCGTCGCGTTTCCCGCCGACTTCACCCGCACGCTGGGCGACCGAATTGCCGCGGGCGACAGTTCGGCGATCTGGGGCGGCGCGTCGAAGGGGGTGACCTTCTCGCTGTTGAAATCCCGTCAGGGGCAGCCGGTCGACATGGTCATCGACATCAATCCCGCCAAACAGGGCAAATTCCTGCCCGCAACCGGCCTGATGGTGCAATCGCCGGACCAGGCCCTGGCGAAACTTCCCCACGGTTCGACCATCTACGTCATGAACTCCAATTATCTCGAGGAAATTCGAATGCTGTCTCACAATGCCTATACCTATGTGGGGATCGACAATGAGTGATTTCACCAAGGAAGTTGAAGCCCGCGTCGCTGCCGTCCCTGGAAACAAGGAACTTACCGATAGCGCCGCGCAGTTCATGCGCACGTCGATCGCCTCGCAATATTCCTACAACTATTTCTGGCTCGGCCGACCGATCATCCAGTATCCGCAGGACATGGTAGCCATGCAGGAGCTGATCTGGACGGTAAAGCCCGACCTGATCATCGAGACCGGCATTGCCCATGGCGGCTCCCTCATCCTCAGCGCCTCGATGCTGGCGCTGCTGGAACTGTCCGAAGCGGCCGAAAAGGGCGAAGTCGTCGATCCGGCCAAGCCGAAGCGCAAGGTTCTCGGCATCGACATCGACATCCGCCCCCATAACAAGGCTGCGATCGAGGCCCACCCGATGGCATCGCGGATCGAAATGATCCAGGGCTCCAGCATCGCGCCCGAGATCATGGACCAGGTCCGCAAGGTCGCTGCCGGTTACTCTCGCATTCTGATCAGCCTCGACAGCAACCATACGCACGAGCACGTTCTCGAGGAACTCAAGCTCTATGCCCCGCTCACCAGCGTCGGCAGCTATTGCGTCGTGTTCGACACCGTCGTCGAGGACCTTCCGAAGGAACTGGCCGGCAATCGCCCCTGGGGACCAGGCGACAATCCGAAAACGGCCGTCTTCGAATATCTGAAGACGCATCCGGAATTCGAGATCGATAAGTCGATCGAGAACAAGCTGCTGATTACCGTCGCCCCGGATGGCTTCCTGAAGCGGGTCCGCTAAACGAAAGGACGCTCCTTCGGTAAACCGAAGGAGCAGTCACGATCGGACAGAGATCCGACCCAAACGAAAAAAGCGGCCGCTTACAGGCCGCTTTTTTCGTGATTTGTCGTTGAGACGACCGCTATTCGATTACGAAGGAGCGGAACATCACCTTGGCCACCTTGCCCTGCGAGCGAAGATCGACGCGTTCCTTGATGTCGTCCTTGAGATACTGGAAGCCTCGCGGACCCTCGATCTGCTGCAGCGAGACCGTGCGCATATAGGCGAGAATATCCTGGTGGATATTTTCCGCGAGCGTCAGTTCCGGCGGCCCCTTGAACGCAAGCGCCACTTCGAGCCTGATCCAGTTCTCGGACGGATAGGCGAGATTGGTGGTAATCGGTTCGAGGAGAATGACGCCATTGGCCTGGGTTGAGATATGGGGAAGGCCCTCTTCCTTTTTGCCGGCTTCGCCGTGTTCGCCGGCCGCAGGCTCGGCCTGATGCGCCTGCGCGTTCGGATCCTTCGGCGCGATCATGCCGCCGACGACCCAGCCGCCACCGGCGCCGATCACGGTCAAGATCGCGACGCCCGCAATGACCATGATGGTGCCGTTCTTCTTTTTCTTAGCGTCGGCCGCCTGTGCTTCATCCGCCATGATCTTCAAACTTTCACATCAAGAGACCTTCGCCCGGGTCCGTCAGAAGGGCGAGAACATATCGACGACCTGCTGACCGACCGGCGGCTGCTGGACTTCCGTCAAGCGGCCGCGACCACCGTAGGAGATGCGGGCTTCGGCGATCTTGTCATAGGAGATCATATTGGTGGAATCGACATCCTGCGGCCGGACGATACCGGCAACGTTCAGAATGCGGATTTCGTGGTTGACGCGCACTTCCTGTGAGCCACTGATCAGGAGATTGCCGTTTTCGAGAATACCGGTGACGACGGCAGCCACAAGCAGCTTCAGGCTTTCGGCACGCTTGGTCGTTCCCTTGCCCTGCGAATCCGTGTTCGAATCCGTGCCCAGATCGCCAGTCGTCCCCGCCTTGGGAGTCCAGCCGAACAGATTGCTCAAGTTGGCGCCCCAGGTCAGGCTGGTCGAATTCTTGCGGTTGCGTTCCGTCTCGTTGTCGAACGATGCCTTGTCATTGATCTTGATGTCGACGGTCAGGATGTCGCCGACGTTGAGGGCACGCGAATCCTTGAAAAGCGCGGCTTGGTTGTCGCTCCACAGCGAATAGCCGCTGGCCATCTGCCGCGGCTGCTTCGGATAGGACGACATCTGCGGCGCCTGCGCATATTGCAGGCCGCTGCCGATCGGGCTCATCGCCGGCGCATTGCCGATTTCCTTGATCGTCTGGCTGGAACAACCGGCCAGAAGGAGAACGGCGAGGATTGCGGGAATGCGTTTCGTCATGAGGGTACTTTCGGAACATTGGGAGCGCGTGCTTTCGACGTATGCGGGTCGGAAGCGCTAGAGATGATCGTCGAGATCATGCCGGCCTTATGCGGATCCATTTCCGCGAGGAAAAGGGCCGATTGACGGGCCGGAAGCTGCATGATGATCGCGGCCGCGACCTCCATGTTCATTTCTCCCAGCTGCGGCGCGGCCGCATCCGGTTTCATCGTCTTGAAGATGTCGACCAGGCCGGCCTGGGCGCGTGCCAGGAAGTCGTTGCGGCGCTTCAACCAGTCCTGGTATTCGGTGGTCCGATCCTGGAGGGCCTTGATGCGATCGTCGACGTCCGCCTGCAGTTTTTCAAGCTCCTGCTTCTGCAGGAGATAACGCTGGTCCCGCGCGGCATCGGCGATATTGGTGCAGAACTTCTGGATCTCGTCGCTGGTCGACGCTTCGGTGACCGGAGCCGGCTGCTGCGCTCCGACCTGAGAAACCAGCGTCAGGATAGCAGCGGCGGCAAGCACCCGACGCGCCAGCTTCTTCGATATGGAAATGGTGAACAGGGTCTCGGTCATTGCAGGACGAGCTCCGCTTGAAGGGCACCGGCGGACTTGATGCCTTGCAGGATGGCGATGATGCCGTCCGGCTTGACGCCGATGCTGTTGAGGCCGGCGACCAGGGTCCTGAGATCCGGACCGTTGAGGAGAGCGACCTGGCCGCCGTTCTTCATCGCCATGATGTCCGTCTGGGGCTGAACCGCCGTCTCGCCGCGCGAGAACGGTTCTGGCTGGATCACCTGCGGGGTCTCGGTAACCTGCACCGTGAGCGTACCGTAGCTGACCGCGACACGCGAGATCTTCACATCCGCACCGATGACGATCGTCCCGGTCCGTTCGTTGACGACAACCTTGGCCGGCGTGTCGGTTTCAACCACGAGATTTTCGATCTCGGCCATCAGCCGCGTCAGATCGGCGCTCTTCGGCTTCTCGATCACCACTTCCTGGCTATCGCGGGGCTCGGCGATCGGACCACCGTAACGGCGTGCCGCGAAACTGTTGACGATGTCCGAGACGCGCACCGCGGTCGAGAAATCCGGATTGCGGAGCTGCAGGACGAGGTTCACCGAATCCTTGAACTTGGACGGCAGCTCGCGCTCGATAATTGCACCGTTCGGCACCCGCGCCGCAGTCGTTACGCCTTCGGTCAGCGTCGCCGCCTGACCCTGGGCCGAAAAACCGGATACGACCAGCGCGCCCTGGGCCACGGCATAGATCTGGCCGTCAGCGCCGGAAAGCGAGGTCATCACCAGCGTGCCGCCGCGCAGCGAGGTCGCGTCGCCGAGCGAGCTGGTC
>NZ_JALBGW010000198.1:0-7823 GCF_023006485.1 Neorhizobium sp. BETTINA12A | reverse complement strand
ATAGTTCGTCGGCTGCTGCCGGGCAGACGCGGGCGCTTTGGCATCGGCCTGGGCCGCCCTCTGGGCCGCAAACTGCGCGAACCGGTCGACCGGCTCATCCTCGACAAGCCATTCGACACCCGCATCCGCATAGAAATGCAGAAGGGCGGCGAGCTCGGGGGCGTCCATGTCTTTGGCGAGGTTCATCGGATTCACACTACAGCATGTGGCGTGGGAGAGGGAACCGGTTTTGGCTCGAATGGGCGACGGCCTGTGGACGGAGACGGAGCGGCTGGCCGATCTCCCCCCTTGAGGGGGAGATGCCCGGCAGGGCAGAGGGGGGTAACCTCTCGGCATATTCATTGGCCGAATGTTTTGCCGCACCGTCGCCACCCCCCTCTGTCACCTTCGGTGACATCTCCCCCTCAAGGGGGGAGATCAGTGGGAGTATGCCGCCCTCAAGCCGCCCATTGTCCGATATCGTCGCTCTCGCCGATCAGCGCCAGGCCGTGGGCGATCGACAGCAGTTCGCCGCCGGTCTCGATCTTGCCGGCATCGAATCGCTGCGTGAAGATCCGCCGCACCGCCGGCACGAAGGAGGTGCCGCCGGTTAGGAACACCTTGTCGATCTCGGAAGGCGCAGTTCCGGTCTTTTCCAGCACCTCGTCGAGCGCGCCTTCGATGCGGCCGAGGTCCTCGGCGATCCAGCCTTCGAAATCGGTGCGCTTGACCGTCTTGCGGCCGGCCTTGCCGAGCGGGGCAAAGTTGAATTCCGCTTCTTCCGCACCCGACAGCGCCATCTTGGTCGCCGAAATC
The DNA here is from genome assembly GCF_023006485.1 of Neorhizobium sp. BETTINA12A. Taxonomy (NCBI): domain Bacteria; kingdom Pseudomonadati; phylum Pseudomonadota; class Alphaproteobacteria; order Hyphomicrobiales; family Rhizobiaceae; genus Neorhizobium; species Neorhizobium sp. BETTINA12A. Next base: position 7,028 of record NZ_JALBGW010000198.1, on the reverse strand, counting down.
GCCTGGTAGAGCGGATAACCCTCGTCGTGGTCAACGAGATCGACGAACAGTTCGAGCTTTTCCGGCTCCAGCGCCGAGCGCACCAGCGACTTCAGGTCGGTGAATTCGCGCGTGGTCTTGAAGATCGACAGCTGGTTCCAGCGTCCGAAATTGACGTAATAGCCAGCCGGCACGTCCAGCACCTTGTCAAAACTCTTGAACTTGCTGCCCTTGCCGATTTCCGGGGACACCAGGTTGTCGATCATCCGGTAATCGAAATGATCACCCGCGACCCCGACGCCCGAATGGCCGATCGGGGTGGCGGTCAGCTTGCCAGCCTTGGTTTCGAAGCGGATCAGCGAATAGTCGGTCGTGCCGCCGCCGAAGTCGGCGACGAGAACGGTGGCGTCGCTCTTCAGCGTCTGGGCGAAATAATAAGCGGCCGCGACCGGTTCGTAGACATAGTGGATTTCCGGAAAGCCGAGCCGCGTCAGCGCCTCGTTGTAGCGCTCGGTCGCCAGCTTCGGATCCGGATTGGCGCCGGCGAAATGCACCGGCCGGCCGGCGATCACCCGCGACACGTCGGTCGGCCAGTTGTCCTCGGCATAGATCTTCAGGCGCTTGAGGAAGATTTCCATCAGGTCCTCGAAGACGTGCCGGCGGGCAAACACCAGCGTGCCCTGGAACAGCGCGCTTGCCGCAAACGTCTTGATCGACTGCAGGAAGCGACAGTCGCCGGGATTGTCGATGAACTGGCGGATCGCCGCTTGGCCGGCCTCGACCTTCAGCGCCTGCGCCCCCATCATCGGATCCTTCATGAAGGAGAGCGCCGTGCGCATCGAATCGCTCTCGCCGGCGCTGCTGGTGAAGCGCATCGAATGCGTGCTGCTGCCGCCATCCGCCAATGCCAGAACCGTATTGGTCGTGCCGAAATCAAGCCCGAGCGCCCGTGCCATCGCCGTGCTCCTTTTATCCATCGAAAGTCATTGAACCGGGGCCAGCAAGGCTCCGAACGCGAAAAAGGGCGCTTCTGGCACCCCGGAATTTTTGAGAGGGCGGGTGATCGCACAAGGTGGCCGGGATGGCAACCCCGGAAGCCTTAGATTTCCAGCTGCCGCCGCGTCTCCGCGGCCATCCCCGCAAGCCAGTTCCTGAACATCTCCATGGCCGGCGTCACGCTGCGGGATTTGAGCCGGGTCAGCCAGTAGCTGCCCTTGGAAATATAGATTGGAAATGGCTGTTCGATCATGCCGGCGGCAAGCTGGCGGGAGAACATCAGGGGAGGGGCGAGCGCCATGCCGGCCCCTTGCATCGCCGCCTCGACCATCAGCACGGAACTGTCGAACACCAGCCCTCGAATCTGCGGCGGGGGGACATGGGCCGCCTCGAACCAGCCCGGCCATTCGTCGGCGCGGTAGGAGCGCAGCAGCACCTGGTGCGCGACGTCCTCCGGTGTCTTGAGCTGCCTTGCGATCGGCGGAATGCAGAGGACGGAAAGCGGCGCCTCGAACAGCGGTTCCGCCTCGATATCGTGCCACGCGCCGTTGCCGAACTTGATCGTGTAGTCGAGCCCTTCGGCGGCGATGTCGACGCGGTTGTTGTTGGTCGAGAGCCTCAGATCGATGAAGGGGTATTTTTCCCGGAAATCGGAAAGCCGCGGCAGCAGCCAACCGACCGCAAGCGTGCCGACCGCACCGAGCTTCAGCACCTCGCGCACATGTCCGTCTTCGAAGCGCTCCAGCATGGCGGCCATGCGGTCGAAACTCTCCTGCAGCGCCGGCAGCAGCGCCAAGCCTTCCTCGGTGATCATCAGCCCGCGCGGCAGGCGGCGGAACAGGGTGACGCCGAGCCGCTCTTCGAGCAGCTTCACCTGATGGCTGACGGCCGCCTGGGTGACGCAGAGCTCGATCGATGCACGGGTGAAGGAGAGATGCCGCGCGGCCGCCTCGAAGGCCCGCAGCGCGTTCAACGGCAAATATGGTCGAACCATGGCCATGCCCCAATTTGATTCATGCCTGACCGCAGATATCATCGTTTGATTGGGGCTTGCAAACCGACCTAGAAGAGCCGTGTCACCCCAATTGGAGTAACTCGAATGGCTTTCAGAAATTCTTTTCTTCTGGCATTTTCTCTCGGCATTACCGTGACTTTTCTCGATTGCGCCTCCGCCGGTGCTGCCGATCCGATCCGCTGCACCGTCATCATCGACGAGGATAGCGGCGATGCACTTTACCGCCAGGGCACTTGCGACCAGGGCTTTTATCCCCAGTCGACCTTCAAACTGCCTTTGGCCATGATGGGCTATGATGCCGGCATCCTCACCGACGCCCAGAACCCTCGCTGGAAATACCAGGCGAAATTTGGCGGGCCGGAGCGGGTGAAGAAGGATGTCGATCCGCTGATCTGGGAAAAGGACTCGATCGTCTGGTACTCGCAGGAAGTCGCCCGCAAGCTCGGCAAGCCCAAGTTTGCGGACTACATCCAGCGCTTCGGTTACGGCAATCGCGATGTCTCCGGCGGCCCGGGCAATACCGACGGGCTGACCGAATCCTGGCTGATGTCGTCGCTGAAGATTTCGGCCGACGAGCAGGTGCGGTTCCTGCGCCGGTTTCTCAATGGCGGCCTGCCGATCTCCGAACACGCCGTCGACATGACGCTGGCGATCGTGCCGCATTTCGAGGCCGGCGGCGGCTGGGACATCCAGGGCAAGACCGGTTCCGGCTGGCTGCGCGACAAGGCCGGCAAGGTGGATTACGACCGCCCGCTCGGCTGGTTCGTCGGCTGGGCAATGAAGGACGAACGGCGCGTCATCTTCGCAAGGCTGCTGGTCGATACCAAGCGGTATCCGAACGAGCCGATCAGCTTCGTGGTGCGGGATGGGCTGATCAGGGATTTCCCGAAACTGGCGGAAGGGTTCTAGGCTCTCGGCCTGAAGCTGAAAGCGGCCGGGCGACCCCCAAGCCCGACCGCCCAGCGCGTACGCAACACTGCGCTGCGCCACCTATAAGAAGCTTTAGCAGTGACTAATGCAAACGGAGTCGTCCGTTCAGGTTATCGGTTAAGGTTACCTGCGCTGGCGCCCGTCCGCCGTCTCTTTTCGGGCGGCGGGCGGGGGGCGTCACTCCGCAGCGATCTGCGTCGGCGCGTCGTCGTTTGCCTCGTGCAGGTCCTTGTCCTTCTTCGTCCAGAGCCTTCCGAGGAAGCGGCCAAGCCTGTCCATCTCCACGAAGATGACGGGCGTGATGAACAGCGTCAGCGCCTGGGAAACGATCAGGCCGCCGACCACCGCGACCCCGAGCGGCTGGCGCAGTTCCGACGAGGCACCGGTGCCGAGCGCGATCGGCAGCGCCCCGAGCAGGGCGCAGAAGGTCGTCATCATGATCGGCCGGAAGCGCCGCACGCAGGCTTCGTGGATCGCGACGGCTGCCGTTTCTCCCTTCGAGCGCATCGTTTCCACCGCCACGTCGATCATCATGATCGCGTTCTTCTTGACGATGCCGATCAGCATCAGCAGCCCGATCAGTGCGATGATCGACAGGTCGAAACCGAACAGTTTCAGCGCCAGCAACGCTCCGAAGGCCGCAGCCGGCAGGCCCGACAGGATCGTCAGCGGGTGGATGAAGCTCTCGTAGAGCACGCCGAGGACCACATAGATGGTCAGCACCGCAGCGAGAATCAGCAGCGGCGTATTGCCCTGGCTCTGCTGAAAGATTTGCGCCGTGCCGCCATAGGAGGTGAACACGTCATTCGGCATCTGCAGCTGTGTCTTGATCTGGTCGACCGCCGCCGTCGCGTCCGAGAGCGACACGCCGGCCGGCAGGTTGAACGACACGGTCGTCGAGACCAGCTGGCCGGTCTGGTTGATGGTGACCGGCGCCGTCTGGCGCACGACCGTCGCAAAGTTCGAGAGCGGCACCAGCGAGCCGTTCGAGGACATCACCCTGACGCCCTGCAGCATCTGGTCGTTCCATTGCTGGGTATTGTCGAACTCGGTGATGACGTCGTAGCTGTCGCCGGTCGACTGGATTTCGGCCGCCGTATAACCGCCGAACGCCATCTGCAGCGTCTTGCGCAGTTCGTCGTCGGTAATCCCGAACGACGCCGCCTTTTCCGAGTCGACCTTGATATTGGCTTCGATCGCGTTGTTCTGCGCGTCGGAGGTGACGTCGGTAAAATGCGTCCGGTCGGCGCGCATCGCGGTCTGGATCTTGTCCGACCATTCGCTGGTCTGCGAGGCATTCAAGGCCTGGACGACGAGCTGGTATTGGCTGGCCGTCGCCCGGCCGCCAAAGCGCAGGCTTTGCTGCGGCGTGATGAAGGTCTTCATGCCGGCGAACCTGGATGTCGCCTGCCTGAGTTCGCGCAGCGTCTGGTCGAGCGGCGGGCGCTGGTCGCGGTCCTTCAGTTCCACCCAGATCGTGCCGTTGTTGAGCGAGCTGCGGCCATTGCTGCCGACAATCGAGGTGACGTGGTTGACCGCCGGGTTTTTCTGCACGGCGGCCGCGACCTCTGCCTGCAGGTCGCGCATCGCCGGATAGGAAATGTCCTCGCGGGCGCGGGTCGAGATCGTCAGGCGGCCGATATCCTCCTGCGGGAAGAAGCTCGTCGGCAGTGTCGTGAACAGGTAGACCGAGGCGCCGACCGAGGCGAGGAAGACGAGGAGGATGACCCCCCGGTTCCTGAGGCACCAGCCGACTGCCCGGTCATATCCCTTGAGCGTGCGGCTGAAGCCGGCATCGAAGATGCGCACCATCAGGCCCGGGTGATGCTCGGCACCGGACAGACGCGAGCCGAGCATCGGCGTCACCGTCAGCGAGACAACCGCCGAGGCGACGATGGCGAGCGCCACCACCATGCCGAACTCGTTGAACAGCCGCCCGACCACCCCGCCCATCAGCAGGATCGGGATGAACACCGCGATCAGCGACACCGACATGGAGATGATCGTCGAGCCGACTTCGCCGGCGCCTTGCAGCGCCGCCTGCATCGGCGGCATGCCGTCCTCGACATGCCGCATGATGTTTTCCAGCATGACGATCGCGTCGTCGACCACGAGGCCGACCGAGAGCGTCAGCCCGAGCAGTGAGATATTGTCGATGCTGTATCCGAGCACATACATGGCGCCGAACGTGGTGATCAGCGACAGCGGCACGGCAAGCCCCGGAACGAGGGTGGCGGTGATCCGGCCAAGGAACAGATAGATGACCAGTACGACGAGGCCGATCGTCAGCATCAGCGTAAGCTGCACATCCGATATCGAGGAGCGAATCGCCGTCGAGGAATCGTTCATGACGCTGATCGACACCGACGCCGGCAGCTCGGCGGAAAGTCCGGGCAGTTTTGCGCGCACCGAATCGACGACATCGACCGTGTTGGCGTCCGGCTGGCGCTGGATGGCGAGAATGATCGACTGGTTGCCGTCATACCAGCTTCCCGCGTCGAGGTTGGCAACGCTGTCCTGAACGTTGGCGACATCGCCGAGATGCACGGGCGCACCGTTCGGACTGGCGATCACCAATGAGCGGAACTGGTCGGCATTGGTGCGCTGTGTGTCGGCATTGATGGTCAGCCGCTGGCTGTTGTTCTGCAGCGAACCGACCGGCGCCTGGCTGTTGGCGTTGGAGATCGCTTTGGTGACGTTGTCCACGCCGAGATTACGGGCCTGCAGCTTGTTGGGATCGACCTCGACACGCACCGCGTAGGTCTGGGCGCCGAAGATCGACACTTCCGCGACGCCTGGAAGCGTGGAGAGGGAAGGGGAGAGCACGTCCTCGGCGATTTCGTCGATCTTGCTGCGCGGCATCGTATCGCTGCGGATCGACAGGAGCAGGACCGGCGCGTCGGCCGGGTTCGTCTTGCGGTAGCTCGGCGGCGTCGTCATGTTGTCGGGCAGTTGCCGGGTCGCATGCGAGATCGCCGCCTGCACGTCGGCGGCCGCCGCGTCGATATTGCGGTTGAGGTCGAACTGCAGCACGATCGAGGTATTGCCGAGCGAGTTGGTGGCGCTGATCTCGCTGATGCCGGGGATCGTCTCGAACTGCTTGATCAGCGGCGTCGAGACCGCCGTCGCCATCGTCTGCGGCGAGGCCCCGGTCAGCTGCGCGGAGACGTTGATGGTCGGGAAATCGACCTGTGGCAGGGCGGCGACCGGCAGCAGCTGATAACCGGCAAGGCCGGCGAGCACGGCGCCGATGGCCAGCAGCGTGGTGGCGACCGGGCGGCGGATGCAGAATTGGGGGATCATTGCGCGGCCCCCACTTCGATCGACTGCTCATTGCCCTTGGCGCCGGCCGTCTTCTGGCCGTTGCCGAACTGCTCGACGACGGTCGCGCCATCGACGAGCTGCACCTGGCCCTCGACCACCACATGCGCACCTTCGGTGAGCCCGCTGGCAATCGCCGTGTTCGGGCCGTTCGAACGTGCCACCTTGACCGGCATCACATGAACTTTCTTGTCGTCGCCGACCGCATAGACGAACGGGCTGTCGACGCCCGGATTGACCGCCACCGTCGGCACCACGATATCCCTGTCGCCGCTCTCGAAATGCACGGTGACATTCAGCGATTGCCCCGGCCAGAGCGTTCCGGATGGATTGTCGAACCGCGCCTTGGCAAGGATCGTGCCCGAAGCGGGGTCGACGCTGTTGTCGAAAAAGCTCAACGTTCCCTTGGAGGAGGTGCCGCCGCCCTGCGGCACGGCATCGACCGTTACGGCATTCGCCGACGAGCCCTGCTTGAGCTGGCCGAGATAGGCCTCGGGAAGGTGGAATTTCACATAGATCGGATCGTATTTGGCGATCGTCACCACCGCCGAGCCGGCGCTGAGATAGGCGCCGGTGCTGATGTCGATATCGCCCAGCCTTCCGTCGAAAGGCGCCCGGATGTCCGTGTGGTCGATTGCGATCTGATCGGAGGCAATTGCTGCATTGTCGCTCTGCACGGTGGCGGCCGCGGTGTCCTGTGCCGCCTTCGCCTGGTCGACGGTCTGCTGCGTGCCGGCATTGCCGCGCAGCAGGTCGTTGGCGCGGGCAAGCGCCGTCTGAGCCTGGG
>NZ_JALBGW010000197.1:0-8048 GCF_023006485.1 Neorhizobium sp. BETTINA12A | reverse complement strand
GGCCTTGCGGTCCGCCGTCAACGTCACCAGAGCGCCCTTTACGCCCGGCATCGCCTTGACCGTGCGCTCGGCCGCCATGCGCAGCGGTTCCAGCTCATTCGCCCGCGCCGCCGGCACGGTGATCGAGAAGTAAACCTTGCTGTCAGAGATAAAGACGTCCGAGACCATGCCGCGCGAGACGACATCGCCTTCGAGGTCCGGTCCGCGCACTTTCGCAAGAACCGCCAGAACTTCCTCTTTCGTCACTTCAGCCATGATGTCAAAACTCCCGAATGCCTATACGGTCCCCTCCCTCAAGACGGGATGCCGCGTTCGCAGATATATAGGAGTTGGGCATTGCCGGGAGCAAGCAAGATAAACCGCCGTTCGATCGGCAGCCATGTGGCGCACTGATCGAACGGCAGCCTTTCTTGTCACGCCTCTTGGGGCGCTTGCAGTCCCCTCTGGACCTGACGCTACAGAAGCACGAAACATGCCAGACGGGAAGATACTTCCTATTGATGAGCTTTTTCAGCCACTTCCGGCAAAAACGCCTGCTGCGTCGCAATATTCCTTGGCGGAAGCCGTGTTCGGCGCCGATCACGGCTTGAGCAGCGATGAAATTTTGTGCACCGCAGCATCCGTTTTAGTTATTTGATCAAACCGATTCTCAGCGCCTTGGCGACCGCCTGGGTGCGGTTGACCGTGTCGAGCTTCTTTGCCGCGCGATTGAGGTAATGATTGACCGTATGCTCCGACAGGCCGAGAATTTCGGCGATCTCGGCGCTTGTCTTGCCGGCAGCGGTCCAGTTGAGGCAGTCGATCTCGCGGTCAGTCAGCGTGTCGGTCGGGCGCACATCGAGATTGCGGATTTCCGCCAGCCGCTCGAAGACGTGGATGGAGATATACATGAGCTCCATCATCTGCTGGTGCGTGAATGTCAGGCCGTCGCCTGCGAAGGAAACGGCGCCACGGCTGCCGGACATGTCATGAACCGGAAAATAAGCCCCCCGAACGACACCGAATTTTCCAAAAATGCCTCGGATGGCCGGTCCTTGCCGCTCGGGTGGCACCGTGTCCAGATCGAAGGTGAACGGGATGGTCGAGGTGCGCAGCCGCCGGAGCACGGGGCTCGTCTGCATCATGCCTTCCCGATCGAAAAGGGACATCAGTTCCGCCGGCCAGTTGGTGATCACCGTATTGTTGGACAGTTCCAGCGACGTGGCGTGGGGCAGGTTGAGAACCATGAACGTGCGGCAACCGTAGTGCTCCGTCATCCGCTTCATGAACCGGAAGACGTCGAACTGGGTCTTGAGATCGGCGATTTCTTCGACGTTTCCGTCAAAGACCCGAGGAACTTCTGCTTTCTCGGTATTGGCCATCACTTGCTTCTCTGCTCGCCCGGTGGCGTCGAACGATCCCTGGTATTTCCCATACATCCGCCCAATCGGCCTTTCGTATTCGCAGTTCCCGTCTCTGACGCTTGGAACACAAGAGGCTCTCCGGATTTGCCCGGACATATCCCGCTGAACGTGTCCGCGTGGCGGAGGACTGCCATTTCAAATTTCAATTTGCTGCTGAATTCGTGGCTATTATTAATTCCGGATAATGATGACATACGTCCTCAACTTCGGATAATGATGACATCTGCTCGCATTTGCAAACCCTTGCATGCCTCCAGATGCTTGTCAGGAGATATTTATTGGGGATCAAATCACTTATGCAGGGCGTTTGCCGACTCTCTCGCGTCGATGATACTAATTGATCACCTCGGCATGCAATTGGAGATTTCACGTGGTGACCACATACACTTTCGAAGGCCGTGTCCTTTCCTCCTCCCTCTGCGAACTTGGAGAAGGCCCGTCCTTCGAATCGGAGACGCAAACGCTCTGGTGGTTCGACATTCTCGGCAAGGGACTGCATGAATTGCATCTGCCGACCGGGCGGGAGATCGTTCATGCATTGCCGGTGATGGGCAGCGCGCTTGCGTCGATCGATGCCGCCCGACAGCTGATCGCCAGCGATAAGGGGCTTTTCATCCGCGACCGCGCCACTGGCGAGCTTTCTCCCTATCGCGAACTGGAGCCGGAAAAGCCGGGCAACCGCTCGAACGACGGAAGGGTGCACCCTTCCGGCAGCTTCTGGATCGGAACGATGGGCCGGAAGGGGGAGGACGGCGTCGGCGCGATCTATCATGTCCGGCAGGGCGAGGTGACGAAACTCTTCGACCACATCAGCATCCCCAATTCGATCTGCTTTTCGCCTGACGGCGCGATCGGTTATTATGCCGATACCCGCGCCAACCGGCTGATGCGGATATCCCTCGACCCCGCAACAGGCCTGCCAAATGGCAAGGCCGAAGTTCTGGTCGACGAGAACGGCAAGCCGGGCGGCATCGACGGCTCGATCTGCGCCAGCGACGGAACCCTCTGGAACGCCCGATGGGGCCAGGGGGCCCTGGATCATTATTCCGCCGACGGCCGGCATCTGTCGCGTTACCTGGTGCCGGCCCGGCGCACCACCTGCCCGGTCTTCATCGGCAAGGATCGGCTGGCCGTGACGTCCGCCTGGGAGGGACTGGACGAGGCTGCCCGCGCCGCGGACCCCCTCGCCGGCTCGCTCTTCGAGATCGCGGTCTCGATCGAATGCGATCCAGAGCCCGTCTATCGCCTATAAAGAATGCAGAGGGCGTACCAAACTAGCAAAACGCAAAAAAGTTCCCGCTTAATCGCCTAAAATTTCGGCAATCTTGCCCGGAACTAATCGCCTTTCATAACATTTTCCTCTCGAACTGGCGCGGCGGAGAACTCCGCAACCCAGCGCCGTGTGTTCGAAGAGATAAATTGAGCAGAGGAAGGTAGGTTCGTTATGAAGAAGACCCTCAGCATGATGGCAGCCGCAGTTCTTTTGGCGTCCACCGCCATTGCACCGGCGCTTGCGCAGACCCAGCCTCCGCCGCCGGCCTCCCCGGCTCCGGCAGCTCCTGCCGCTCCGACGGCTCCGGCTGCAAAACCGGCTGGCAGCGCCGCAACGCCAGCTCCGAAGACTGGCACCGACACGGCGAGCGCGTCCGGCGGCTATCTGACCGAACAGGCCGAAAACCAGATCAGCGCCAACGACTATATCGGCAAGTCGGTCTATAACGCACAAAACAAGAGCATCGGCGACGTTAACGACCTCATTCTCGAAGAAAACGGCGGCATCGTTGCAGCCGTGATCGGCGTCGGCGGCTTCCTCGGCATCGGCGAAAAGGAAGTCGGGCTGCCGATGAACAAGATCACCATGACGCGTGATGTGAACAACAACAACGAGATGCGCCTGACCACGACGGAAACGGCAGAAGCTCTTCAGGCTGCTCCGGAATTCAAGACCCTGGCAGACAAGCAGGCGGAAACCGATCGGACGACCACGTCCTCCACCGGAACCTCGATGCCTGCAGGCGGCGCCACCAACCCGTCGACGACCCCGGCTGCCCCGAGCAAGTAACCGCTCGGTCGGTTAAGGGTCCGGAACGGGTGACACGTCGTCACCACGAAACGGGGCGGTACCGCAGGTGCCGCCCTTCTTTGCAGGCGCTGATCCCGTAAGCCAAATCTCGGGGATCAAGCCCGTTCGATGGTCATAAAATCGCGGTAGTGTTCCTGGAGATAGCGCAGGGTGGCGGCGCTGTCGGCGGGTCTGCCGTAATAGTAGCCCTGCCCCATCGCGCAGCCGAGTTCGTTGAGCTTGTCCGCGTCGGCCTTTTCCTCGATGCCTTCCGCTACCACGGCCAGGTTAAGGCCGTCACACATGGCGATGATCGCCTTGACGATATGTTCCGACGCCCGATCGGTGGTGATGCGCGAGACGAACGCGCGGTCGATCTTCACCTTGTCGAAGGTGAAGTCCCGCAGCCGCCCGAGGCTCGACTGGCCCGTGCCGAAATCGTCGAGCGAGATACGTACGCCCTGCTGGCGCAGGTCGGTGATGATGCGCTGCGCCGTATCGGCGGATGTCATCACCGCTGTTTCGGTAATCTCCAACTCCAGACGATAGGGATCAAGCCCGACGCGTGCGAGCGTCGCGAGGATGGTCTCGGTTGTGCCGGGGTCCATCAGCTGTGCTGAAGAGAGATTGAAGGAGAGGAAAAGTTCTCGCGGCCAGGAGAGTGCGGCCTCCGCTGCCTTGCGCAGTAACGTTTCAGAAAGTGCGTCAATAAAACCGCGCTCTTCGGCAAGGGGTACAAAAACCGCTGGTGAGACGAAGCCGAGATCGGCGTCGATCCAGCGGGCGAGCGCCTCGAAACCGACCACTCCGCCATCGCTGATGCGCACGATCGGCTGAAAGTGGACGTCCACGGCATCGGCGATGATGGCGTTGCGAAGCGCCTGCTCCAGCTGTGTCGCCCGCTTCATTTCCTGGGCGATCTCGCGTGAATAGACAGTGATCTGCCCGCGGCCGCGGCGTTTGGAGCGGTAAAGCGCGGTTTCGGCGCTTTTCAGCAGTTCCTCGAAATCCTCGCCGGCAAAGGGATAAATCGCAAAGCCGAAGGAGGCCGAAAGGCGAACGTTGCGGTCGCCGAGATCGTAAGGCGCGGACAGGACGTCCTTGATCATCTGGCCGATGCGCTCAGCGCCGATGCGCTCGAAGACCAGAGGCAGGATGAAGGCGAACTCGTCGCCATCATGGCGGGTCACGGTCGCGCCGTCCGGAATGCAGGCTTTCAGCCGATGGGCGACCTGGCAGAGGATCTCGTCGCCCGCTTCGGCGCCGAACAGATCGTTGATCGGCTTGAAACCGTCGAGATTGGCAATGCAGATGGTAAAGGGTGCGGGATCCTGGGCCCGCTCGGCGGCCAGCAGGCGCACCTTGTCGCGCAAACGATATCTATTTCCCAGCCCCGTCAGGGCGTCGCTGTAGGCCATAGCCTGAAGTTCATTCTGGCTGACCTGCGGCAATGGGTTTCCCGCCGACTTCATGAATTATCCCGTTGCGCTTCACAGACCGGCGAAGGATGCGGGAAAAAGATTAAAAAATGATGGCCCGGGCTTAACTTACATGAACGGATTGATTAATCGGTTAAGCATACGAATGCTTTGCGGGTATGCCGAGATACGTCTGGAAGACAGCTTCCAGCGCCTCGGGGCTGATCGGTTTGAGGATCACCTCGTTCATTCCCGAGGCGAAACACTGGTCGCGGTCACGTTCGAAGGCCTGGGGGAGGACGCCGATGATCGGAATGGAGTTGTCGATCGTCTCCAGATTGCGGATGCGCACGCTCGCGTCGAAGCCGCTGAGCTTTGGAAGGGTGATGTCCATCAGGATCAGCCGCGGCGACCGCTCCTGCCAGAGCCTGACCGCTTCTTCGCCATCGGCTGCGATCGCATAACGATAACCCAGGCCCTCGAGTATCTGCGAAAAGACGATCTGGTTCACTCCGTTGTCTTCGGCGACCAGGACATCGATGGCTGCGTTTTCGCCGGCTCGCGAGGCAATCTGCCAGTCCTCTTCGCGCCCGGCTTCAGTTACGGCAGGTTGGCTGAACTGGCGAGCGACGCCGGCGGCCAGATCCCGCTTCACCCGGACGCCGTTGATGGCCAAGGCGGGAATGCGGTGTCGCTGGACGATTTCGAGGCAGGCCTTGTCCGCCAGCGTGTCGACGACGACGAGATCGATCGCGATGCTGGCTTCCTTCGCCAGTTGCAGGAAGAGTTCCAGTTCCTCACCGTCTGAAACCGAAGAGGTATCGAACCCCAAGTCATCGAGAATTTCCAGCGCCTCGGCGTTCGTCCTCGGGTCGGAGGACGCGACCAGGACCTTGCGGTGGGAGAGAGCGGGCCTTTCGGGCTCAACCGCGGCCTGCACCGGCCGGTCACGTTCATGCCGGGTCAGCGAGGTGGCGATCAATCCGCCCCGGCTCATGCGCGGCGTGATCTGCCCGTCCTCGATTGCGACCAGCCCGGTAATGTCTTCCATGGCGGTGACCAGGTAATAACGGCCGGGTTTTCCGATGCGGTATTTATTGGCGATGATGACGACCTGCGAACCGTCCGGCCGCGTTACCAGTTCGGACATCTGCTGAGGCTCGCCGAGATCGATCACCCCGCGATTGAGGCGGTCGAGGCGTTGTTCCACCTGCGGCGGATGAATATCGGACCCTTTGCGACCGAGAATCGCTTCGGGCGGCAGGTCGAGGAAACTTGCGGCCATCTTGTTGACGGCGACGAAGGTCAGATTGCTGTCCTTGACGGTGACCGGAAACGGCAGGTTGTCGAGCACCTCTTCGGTGATCTGTACCCGCTCCATGTCGGCGCGCCACTGTTCCTCGCGCTTCTTGTGATCCGAGATATCCCTGACGACGCAAACGCCGTAACCGGACGACAGGCGGCGCTTGGTGAAGCTCACCCAGCGGTCGGTGCCGCGGCGCTCCTGCGACTCGGCCCTCTCCTTCCAGAGAGTGGCGATCTGTTCGGCAACCCAGTCCTCACGGCTCAGCATCCGACGCGGACCGGAAGCGTCGGTCAAGAAGCGTCCGCCGCCATCATAGACGGCCCCGAGGAAATCCCGAAGGCGTGTGCCGGGCGTCAGAAAGCTCTTCGGAACCGGCAGGAGGGTCAGCAATTGCTGGCTCGCAAAGACGATCAGGTCATTCTTGTCATAGACAAATACGCCGCCCGAAATGCCCTCGGAAATCACTTCGAGCATGACAGCTTGAATGTTTGCGTCCGCCGACGCCAAATCATTCATAGGATGAAACTCCCCGTATGCTTTTTCGGACCGAATGAAAAATCGGACCGTAATGCCGATATTCGCCTCTCGGCGTTATTCCTTCTAGTTTTCGTCTTGTCGGCGTGGGAACATGCTGGCTCCAAGTCCTCAACGGGTAATCGGGGCTCGCATGACGGTGCCCAGCTGGCCGCCATCCCGGTCACTCGCGGGAAGCTGGCGCCTCCCCGGTTTCATCCAAGTTTAATACGGAACAAATTATCGCCTTTATCTTAAAGCCGGATTAATGAACGGCCGTGCATCAACCTTAAAGTTCATTTCAATCGGTTAGGAAAGGCGCGATCCGGGCTTTCCTTCCGGCGCCGAATCCGGGAAAATGGCGCATGTCCGTCAAACAGCTACCCGAGACCCTGATCAACCAGATCGCTGCCGGCGAGGTCATCGAAAGGCCCGCCAGCGCCGCCAAGGAACTGATCGAAAACGCCATCGATGCCGGCGCGACCCGCATCGAGATCGCCACCGCTGGCGGCGGCAAGAGCCTGATCCGCATTACCGATAACGGTTCCGGCATGGACGCGGCCGATCTCGATCTTGCGGTTCGGCGGCACTGCACCTCGAAGATTTCCGAGACGCTCGACGACATTCGCACGCTCGGCTTCCGCGGCGAGGCCCTGCCCTCGATCGGTTCGGTGGCGAAGCTCACCATTACCAGCCGCCGCAACGGTCATTCTGAAGGATCACAGGTGGCAGTGATCGGCGGCAAGATGTCCGGCGTAAAGCCGGCGCCCGCCAATACCGGCACGGTGGTCGAGGTGCGCGACATCTTCTTCGCGACGCCGGCGCGGCTGAAATTTTTAAAAACCGAAAAGGCCGAGGCCGGCGCGATCACCGAAGTGGTCAAGCGCATGGCGATCGCCTTCCCACATATCCGCTTCGTGCTGTCGGGCTCCGACCGCACGACGCTGGAATTCCCGGCGACCGGCGACGACCATCTTTCCCGCATGGCGCAGATCCTCGGCGCCGATTTCCGCGACAACGCGATCGAGATCGATGCGATGCGGGAAGATGTCGGACTTTCCGGTTTCGTCGGCGTGCCGACCTTCCATCGTGGGAACTCGGCGCATCAATATGCCTTCGTCAACGGGCGGCCGGTGCAGGACAAGCTGATCCTGTCGGCCCTGCGCGGCGCCTATGCGGAAAGCGTGCCCTCCGGCCGCTATCCCGTAGCGGTCCTGTCGATCAGGATCGATCCGGCGCTGGTGGACGTCAACGTGCATCCGGCGAAGTCGGACGTGCGATTCCGCGATCCCGGCCTGGTGCGGGGCCTCATCGTCGGGGCGATCCGCGAGGCGCTGCATCGCGAG
>NZ_JALBGW010000196.1:0-8116 GCF_023006485.1 Neorhizobium sp. BETTINA12A | reverse complement strand
GTTCATGCGCCGCTGGCGCAGCCTCTCGCCCGGCGGCCTCGAAGGTCTGCGCAGCGGCCATGAAAGCCTGGCCCGCTGGCGGCTGGACCGACCGACGCCGATGGAGCATATGCGCATCCTCGATCCGGCCGTCGACGCGAGCACGATCAAGCTGACATATGAGCGCGCCGTCGAACTGCTGCCGGCGATCGGCGGGCGCCGCATCACTGCGAGTTGGGCCGGTTATATCGATTCGACCCCGGACGGAGTTCCGGCGATCGGCGAAGTCGCGAGCGTTCCGGGCTTCATCCTGGCGGCAGGGTTCAGCGGCCACGGTTTTGGTATCGGACCCGGCGCCGGCCACCTGATCGCCGACATCGTCACCGCCGCCACCCCGATCGTCGATCCGCTACCCTATCATCCCAAACGTTTTCAAACCTCCGCCTGGGGCAAGGTGGCGGATTTCTGATCTTGGGGCCGATGGACTAGAGTGAAACCCGCGAACCAAAGGACACGGTGAACCCGAATGCAGGCACGCCAGCTCGAGGTCTTTTGCATGCTCATGCGGACCGGGACAGTGACCGGCGCGGCGGCGATGCTCAACATATCGCAGCCTGCGCTCAGCCAGATCCTGCTGCATGCCGAGGACCAGCTAGGCTTCAAGCTTTTCAACCGGCTCCGCGGAAAGCTGGTTCCGACCCGGGAAGCCGAAGAGCTTTATCCGGAATGCGAGCGGATTTTTTCCGAGCTCAGCGCCCTTCGCCGGCGCACCACGGACATGCGTTTCGGCCGCACCGGGCTGATCCGGATCGCCGCGTCAGCACCGCCGGCGATGTCGATCGTACCCAAGGCGCTTCTGTCGTTCCGTGCGGCCCATCCTGATATCGTCGTGCGCTCGCTGATCGCCCCGCTGGTCAACGTCGTCGACATGATCCGCGACGGGGACGCGCCGCTCGGAATCGTGATGAACAACACGGCCCGTCCGGGTATCGACGTGGAGACACTCGGGCACACGCAACTTGTCTGCATCATCCCTGAGCACCATCGGCTGGCCGAACTGGATCGGATCGGTTTTGCCGACCTGCAGAACGAGACTTTGATCTCCTACCGGGCCGGCACACTGCCGGGCCGGCTTCTGATCAGCGCCGCGGCCGCGGAAAAGCAGATATTCAACCCGGCAATCGAGATCGATATCTCTATTACCGCCCTGCCCTTCGTCCGCGACGGCTTTGGTGTCGCAATCGTCGATCGGCTCCTGCCATGGCAGCAGTTTCCGGGGCTTGTCCTTCGGCCGCTGCAGCAGAAGATTTCCGTGCCGATCGCCTTGCTCACCAGCCGAGACCGCCCGTTGACGGGAAGCCATCTCGCCATGCGCGACGATCTTCGGGAGGCCTGTGCCAGCGTCCTGAAGGCCGGTGGTTTGGAATCTTAGGCATCTCGGCCGAGCCGGTCAGGCATCGCGAACCCATTCACCGATCGGCAGGGGTCTGGCGGGGGCCTGTTCGCGGAGCCGGCCCGCGTCACAGACCTTGATACCGGCCTTTTCGGCGATCAGCTCGGCGCCGGCGAGCTGACAGTAACGCCCTTGGCAGCGGCCCATTCCGACGCGCGCCAGCGATTTGACCCGATTGGCTTCGCCACCGCCGTAAACGACGCTCTCGCGCAACTGACCTGCCGTCACCCCTTCGCAACGGCAAACGACCGTCTCGTCCGGAACGGCGCGGACCATTTCGCCCGGCCAGGGAAAGGCGCGGGCAATGGCGCGGCCAAAACGTTCGTAGCGGCGCAATCGGCGCAGATCCGACGTTGCGTCCGCCGAAGGAAGACCCATATCGGCAAGGCAGGCGGTCGCGGCAAGCCGACCGGCCACCTCCGCCGCGTCGGCGCCGAGAATTCTCAGACCATCACCCGCTAGATAAAGTCCCTCGGCCGCCCTGCCCATCCGGTCGGTCCGGGGCAGCCATTGCGACCAGCTTTCGTCGTAGTCGAACGTGCAGCCTGCCAGGCCCGCGAGCTGCGTTTCGGCGCGCAAGTGCCAGCCGAGGCAGACCATGTCGCAAGCCGTCACATGCGCCCGGCCGTGTACATCCCGCCAGCACAGGCCGGCGGGGCCGCGTTCGTCGGTTTCGATCCGGTCCAAGGTCACGCCGGCATGATAAAGCCGACCGAGCTTTGCCCGCATCAGCAGTCCACGCAGGACCAGGCTGGGCCTTACCAGCATGCCCGGAAGACCTGCTGCCTGGTCGCTGATCGAGGAGGTGTCGAGGATCGCGGCGATTTTGGCGCCGGTTTTCAGCAACTGGGTCGCGACGAGTGTCAGCAGCGGTCCCGAACCGGCAAGAACGATCCGGCTGCCGAGGGCGACGCCCTGCGCCTTCAGGGCGATCTGTGCCGCCCCCAAGCTGTAGACACCTGGTGCCTGCCAGCCGGGGATCGGCGCCAGGCGATCCATGGCGCCGGTGGCAAGGATCAGGCGGTCGTAGGTGAAATCCTTGCGGCCGGCGGGCGTCAGCGCCTGCAGGAAATTGTCGGCGATCGTCATGACCGAACTTTGCGGATGATAGTCGATCTGCCCGGCGGCAACCATGCGGTCGAACACCGTATGGAGTGCCACGGCCTTGCGAGCTTCCGGTCCGTAGAGCTGTTCCGGCGATCGCACGAAGCCCCGTGGCGGGCGCCGATAGATCTGGCCACCCGCTTTGATGCCCTCGTCAATGACTATCGGTTTGACCCCGGCCTGCACCAGACGCTCTGCGGCGCGGATACCGGCCGGGCCGGCGCCGACGATCACCACCTTTTCAGCGCCCGGTGCCGTCATGGCCATGCTTCCGGCGGCACGGTCCGCAATTGCATGCCCTCGGCGACCATTGTCGAACAGGCCCGCAGCCGGCAGCCGTCCTCCTGCCATATCCAGCAATCCTGGCAGGCTCCCATCAGACAGAAGCCCGCCCGTTTCTCCCGGCCGAATTCCGACTGCCGCACGGCAGGTCCGCAGACCAGGACGGCGGTGAGCACCGTGTCGCCGGCCAGTGCCTGGCAATCGGCGCCATCCAGCCGGAACCGAACCTGCGGCCTGCCCTTTTCGGCAAGGCGCACAATTCGCCCCCCGAGAGCGGCAGGCGGCAATCCAGATGTCATTCGGCAGCCTCTTTCCGCGCCTCGGCGGGGCTTGGCATGTTCGTGAAGCGAGCGCGCACATCCGCGAACGCGGCGGCCACGCCTTCGGCTCCGACCCGCCCCTTCATCCGACGGAAGATCTCCGTCTTGGTGAAGAAGCGCCAATGGATGGGAAGGCCCTGCAGCAGGTCGGTCAGCAGGTCGTAGGCCTCCGGCGTCCATTGCGCCTCGTAACCTTCGCGCTCGGGGCCATAGTGAAAGTGTCCGGTCGGGGCGGTCCGAGCGGCTCTCACCTTTTCGGTTTCAGCCTCGTCCACCGTGCCGTCGCGGATGACGACGCCATAATCACGTTCGGCAGCCTCGGAAGAAACGTAGCCGCGTGCGACGTCCCGCGCCACGCGCCAGGTCTCGCGCTCGACAGGGTTGCCGCGCCCGCCGCCGCCGGCTGAGCGGATCTCCAGGACGTCGCCTGGCTGCAGAACCGCGGTATCGATATTGCCGAGCCGCTGGAAGTCGTCACGGCCCGGGTTCAGCACCATGTCGGACAGACCGGCGGCCCTGCCGCCCAGTGTGCCCCAGGGGCGGAAGAAGCTGCGGTCGCGGTTCCGGGCGGTGATGCGGCTGCCGGGCGAGAAAACCCGGAAGGCCATTTCGGTCGCCAGCCCACCGCGCCAGCGTCCGGCGCCGCCACTGTCCTTTGCCAGGCCATATTTGACGAACTCGATCGGCACTTCCGTCTCGGTGATCTCGATCGGGGTGTTCTTGAGATAGGCGGCATCGGCGCCGGAGCCGTTGGTGCCATCGCGGTGGGGCATGCCCCCGCCGCCGCCGACCACCGGATTGACGGCGGCGATCACGGTGCGGCCGTTCCGTTCGTCGGTTGTCATGACGTTGACGATGCAATTGTTGCCTGCCGGTGCTGCCGGCAGCTTTTCAGGCACGGCCTGGCAGAAGGCGCCGAATATGACGGAGCGCAGCCGCGCGCAGGTCAACGAGCGCATGCCGACGGCAGCCGGCGCGATCGGATTGAGCACGCTGCCCTTTGGCGTGATGCAGGTGAACGGTCTCGTCAGGCCGGTATTGAGGAGGATCTTCGGGTTCAACGTGTAAAGTACGTAATAGACGCCGACCAGAAGCATCGTATGGCGCGGATCGCCGCCCGAGGGGACATTGAGCGAAGAGCCGAGCTGGGGGTCGGAACCGGTGAAATCGAGGATTGCCTCGTCGCCCCTGATCGTCAGCGTCAGCTTCAGGCGGCACGGGTTGGCTTCGACCGAATCCTCGTCGGCATAATCGACGAATTCCCAGGCCCCGTCCGGCATGGAGCGCAGAAGATCGCGCGCCTGCGCTTCGGCGTGGTCGAGCAGGACCTCGGTGCCCTCCAGAAAGGCTTGCTTGCCGAATTTCTCGACCATGGCGAGGATCTTGCGTTCGCCCGTGTTGAGCGCCCCGACCAGAGCTTTCATGTCGCCAATATTGAGATCAGGCTTGCGGACATTGGTGGTCATGATCTTCAGGATGTCTTCGTCGAAGACACCTTCGTTGACCAGCTTCATTGGCGGGAAGCGGATGCCCTCCTGATGGATTTCCGTCAACGCTCGTGACAGGGAGGCCGGCACCGCGCCACCCATGTCGGTGTTGTGGATATGACCGCCGGTCCAGGCGATGATCTCGCCATCGTAGAAAACCGGTTTCCACAGATGGGTGTCCGGCGCGTGCGTCGCCACGAAGCAGGAATAGGGATCATTGGTGAATGCCACGTCGCCGGGCTTGTAGTCGTCGATCATCGCGATCGCGCGGCTATAGGTGAGACCCGGATACCAGGTCGCGCCCAATCCCATCGGCACGCCGAACGTCTCGCCTCTGCGATTGACCAGCATGACCGTGAAGTCTTCCGTCTCCTTGACGAAGGCGGAATGCGCGGTCCGCTGCAGCGTATAAGCCATGTTTTCGGCAGCAGCGCGGGTGTGATTGGCAAACACCTGAAGGTTCAAGGGATCGAACATGGGCCATTACTCCGAAAAGGTGAGATGCAGGTTCAAGTGACGATCGACCTCGACATGTGTGCCGCTCGGGATCGCAAAGGTCGTATCTTCCTGGGCAACGACCGCCGGGCCGGCGAAGCGGCTGCCGGGACGCAGGCGATCACGCCGATAGAGGCCGATCCACTCGAAGCTTTTGCCGGTAAAGACCGGGATCTCGCGCTCGGGGTTGACCGCCTCACCGTCCTCGCGGGCATCGACCGGGATTTCCAGTGCCGGGCCGGCGCCGATTGCCGAGAGACGCAGGTTGACGATCTCGATCGCGCCGTCCGGATCATGGAAATCGTAGAGCCGGGCGTGCATGGCATGGAAGGCTTCCTCGATCGAACCGAGCTTGCCCTCGGCGATCCAGGCTGGCTGGATCGGCACTTCGATCTCGAAGCTTTGACCGACATAACGCATGTCGGCGGAGACATTGAGCGTCGCGGCGCCGGCATGCCCCTGCTTGGCGAGCCAGTTGCGCCCCTCGACGGCAAGCGCGTCCAGCGCCTCGCGCATTTGTGGTGCCGCCTCGTCGGAGAGATGGGTAAACACCGTGCGGATGAAGTCGCCGCGCAGATCTGCGACCAGGCCCCCGAGCGCCGAGACAACACCCGGACGCGGTGCGCCGATCACCTTCGCCATACGAAATTCGCGGGCGAGAAACGCGCCGAGCATGGGGCCGCCGCCGCCGAACGGCATCAGCGTGAATTCCCTGAGATCGACGCCGGCGCGCGATGCGAGTTTCTCGACCTCCACGAACATTTCCGAGATGGCGACGTCGAGAATGGCCTGGGCGGCCTCCTCCGCGGTCCGGCCGATCTTTTCAGCGAGCCGCGTGACGGCCGCGCGGGCAAGCCCGACGTCGATCTGTAGCTGCCCGTAGGCCATCTGGCTGTGACCGAGCCAGCCGCAGACGGCCATGGCGTCGGTCACTGTCGTCTGTTCTCCGCCGCGTCCGTAACAGGCAGGCCCGGGTGTCGAGCCGGCCGATTCCGGTCCGACCCGCAACACGCCCTGCGCATCGACGCTGGCGATAGAACCGCCGCCGATGCCGATCGAGCTGACCGAGACGGACGGGATATGCAGCGGGAACTCGCCGACCAGCTCGCCGGTGCCGAATTGCGGTTCGCCGTCGATGATCAGGGCAAAGTCGGCCGAGGTGCCGCCGATATCGAGGGTGAGGATATGCTTTTCGCCGGCACGGCGGGCGAGCCAGGCGGCGCCTATGACACCGGAGGCCGTGCCGGACAACAGCATCTGCACGCATGACCGCTTGCCTTCGTCGGCATTCATCACGCCGCCGTTCGACTTGGTCAGCAGCGCCGGCGCAGTGACGCCACGCGAGAGCAGCTTTTCCTCGAGTGCGGTCAGATAACCGGAGACACGCGGGTGGACGTAACCGTTGAGGATAGCGGTGGTGGTCCGCTCGTATTCGCGGATGACCGGCCAGACCTCGCTGGACGTGAAGACGAAGAGTTCGGGGGCGATCCGGGCGATTTCTCGGCTGACCGCCACCTCATGGATGTCGGTGCGCCACGAATGCAGGAAGGAGACGATGATACCGGCGGCGCCATTGGCCTTCGCCTTTGCGACCGCTGCCGCGACCGCCTCCAGATCCGGCGCCTCGATCTCGCTGCCATCCGTCCGCAAGCGAGCGGGAATGCCGAAGATCATGTCGCGGGCAATGAGCTGGTCCGGCCGGGAGCAGAACAGTGAATAGACGTCCGGCATCCGCAACCGCGCCAGCTCGATGACGTCTTCGAAACCGGCATTGGTCATCAGCGCCAGCGACACGCCGCGACGCTGGATCACGGTGTTGATGCCGACGGTCGTTCCGTGGACAAAACGGCTGACGGCTGCGGGTTCGAGCCCTTCCCGTTCGGCCAGAAGCGACAGTCCCGTCATCAGCTCCGCACCCGGATCGTCCGGTGTCGTCAGAACCTTGAGCGAAGCAACCCGGCCGGATCGCGTTTCCAGTGCACAGAAGTCGATGAAGGTCCCGCCGATATCGACGCCGATCTTCCAGTCCTGCTGATCGCTGGTTCCTTTGCCTGGCGCGGCCGCACTGTCCATGTCGCTAAGTCCTTTCCTGCTGCTTGTCATGAAGCTGGCACGAATGGGCAAAGGCGGTCCAAGAGCGAAAAAGCCGCTGCCCATAAGTGCCGCTTATGCCTCGCCAAGAAGGTCCCATAGGTCCGGCTTATGGGAAGGCGAAAACCTCGACTTTGACACCGGCCGGCCGCACCGGAATGGTGGCGAGGATGAAAGACGTTGCGGAACCGGCCTTATGGATGTGATCGTGCTGGGTGGTGGCCTGATGGGGGCCGCATCGACCTATTTTCTCGCTCGGCGTGGTCTGCGCGTGACGCTCATCGAGCGGAACCGGGTGGGCAGTGGCGCGACGGTCGCTTCGTTCGGCAATATCCGCCGCAGCGGCCGCTACCTGCCGCAACTTCCCCTCGCCCGACGATCGCTGACGCTTTGGGGCAAGGCGGCGGAGATGCTGGACCGGGACGTCGAGTTTCGGGCGACCGGCCATGTCCGGTTGGTGTTCAGCCAGACGGGTCTCGAGGAAATGCGCAGTTTCGCGACAGCCGCCAGACCTTGGGGTCTCAACCTTGAGGAACTTGCCGCGACGGAGCTCCATGCCCGTTTTCCGGGGCTCGGACCCGAGGCGATCGCCGCCTCCTTTTCTCCGGAGGATGGAAGCGGCAATCCGCGCCTGATCGCCCCGGCTTTCGCGGATGCCGCGAGACGTATCGGTGCTAAGATCGTCCAGAACGTGGAGGTGAAAGCGATCCGGCGAAGCGCCTATGGCTTCGAGGTAGAGACCTCGAACGGCGTCCACGCCGCTGCTTGCCTGCTCAACACTGCCGGCGCCTGGGGCGCCCGGATCTCCGCGCAATTCGGGGAAGCCGTCCCGGTCGTCGCGAAGGGGCCGCAGATGGGGGTGACCGAGCCGCTGCCGCATCGCATCCAGCCGGTCGTCGGCGTCT
>NZ_JALBGW010000195.1:0-8197 GCF_023006485.1 Neorhizobium sp. BETTINA12A | reverse complement strand
GTTGTTGCTGGGGTGCCGCGGTCGGCTGCTGCGCCTGAGGCTGCTGCATGGTCTGCTGCTGGCCCTGGCTCCCCTGGCCCTCCCATTGCGGCGGCTGGCCGGAGGAGGAGGGCGAGACGGCGCTGCCGGATTCCAGCGCCCGGGCCTGCGCTTCAAGCGTGCTCTGGGGGCCGGATTGATAGCCGCCGCTGCTGTTATAGGTTTCCGGCTGTGCCGAGCGGGCCATGCGGTCGGTTTCGGCCTGGGTGACGGGCGAGGAGGTTCGGGCTCCCCCGCCGCCGACATTCGTCTGTGGCGTCAATGCTTCCGTGGTGTTGCAGGAGGCAAGCGCAACCGCCAGCAGGGCAGCGGACAGCAGTGTTCCGAAAGGCCGCATACCCGTCTCCCGCCACAGATTCCTCGGCAGGAGCTTAGAGTTTGCTTTCCCAAACTGTCAATTGCCTGATTTTTTGAGCATTCAGCGCTGAATGAGCTCCAAAGCATGGCGGGAAAGTGGCTGCGGATCGCCTTCGGTCGTCAGGTAGGTGTGGCCGAGGGTCATCGCCGCGCCGCTGTCGGAATCCATGATGATCATGTGCACGAACAGCGTCATGTCCGGCAAAATCTCCTGAGGATTGCCGAAATGGAACATCTGGTGCTCCATCCAGGAGGGCGAGAAGCGCGCGCCGAGCGAATAACCGCAGGCGTTGAGGCGGTGGCGCGACAGGCCGCGTTCGTCGAGGATGCGGGCATGGGTGTCGAAGACGTCGCCGAATGTCTGACCGGGGCGCAGCACTTCCTCGATCGCCTTGATGGTTTCGAGGCAGGCCTTGTAGAGCTCGCGGTGGCGAGGCGACGGTTCGCCGACGATGACCGTGCGCATCATCGCCGCATGGTAATGCGCAGCGGTACCCGCCCATTCGAGCGTCAGCTGGTCGGTCGCGTCGAGCTTGCGGCGGCCCGCCTTGTAGCGGCAGAGCAGGGCATCGGCGCCGGAGCCGATGATGAACTCGTTGGCGGGGTAGTCGCCGCCGCCGAGAAAGACGGCGCCCTGCATTGCGGCGAGGATTTCCGCCTCGTCGCCGCCGGCCCTGATCAGCGGCAGCGCCGCATCGAGCGCGTCGTCGGCAAGTTCGGCAGCGCGGCGTGCAAAGGCGATTTCCGCCGGGCTTTTGACCAGGCGCAGAGCGCTGACCAGGTAGGAGGCGTCGCTGATCTGGCCGAAGGTGGCGAGCTGGTTATCGAGGAGGCGGGCGATGCGGCCGGTCATGCCGTGGGTATCGTATTCGACGCCGATCCTGGCGCCGAGCAGGTCCATGTCGCTCAACAGGTTCTTGAGGTCGAGGGTCGGATCGGCATTCACCCGGTCGACCCAGACGACGATGTTCTCGACGATCGAGGTGTGGCGGGCCTGGCGCAGGTCGGCGGAGCGGGTGAGCAGTGTCATGCTGCCGTCCGCCTTGACGATCAGGGTCTGGAAAAAGCAGTAGCCGAACGTGTCGTAGCCGGTTAGCCAGTACATGCTTTCCTGGGCGAAGATCAAAAGCGCATCCAGCTTGTCGGCGCGCATCTTCTCCGTCAGCCGCGTCAGCCGGTCGGCGTATTCGCTCCTCTCGAAATGCAGGGCCATATCAATTCTCCTGAAGTGCGATTGCTGAAATCTGACGGCCGTAATCCGGCTCTTTGGCATGGGTGGTGCGGCGGTAGGAATAGAACCGTTCCGCATCCGGATAGGTATCGAGGCCGAGGCTTTCCGCCCGCACCCCGGCATCCCTCAGCCGCCTTATGGTCAGCGAGGGCAGGTCGAACATAGAATGCCCCGTATTCGATGACGATGTGAAGAAGGCCTCGTAGGACGGGTCGTAACCCAGGAACCGCTCGACAAATTCCGGGCCGACCTCGTAGCTTGCCGGGCCGATCGAGGGGCCGAGGACCGCGGTAATGTTTTCCCGCGCGGCGCCCAGCGAGATCATTGCCTTGATTGTGTTTTCGAGCACGCCGGTCAGCGCACCCTTCCAGCCGGCATGGGCGGCACCGATCACGCCGTTCTCGCCGTCGGCAAACAGGATCGGGCCGCAATCGGCCGCAAGCACGCCGAGTGCCACGCCCGGCACACTCGTCACCATCGCGTCGACCTTCGGCCGTTCGCCGGCATAGGTCTCGTCGACGACGAAGACGTCTGGCGAATGGACCTGGTGGACGGTCGCCAGCTTTTCGACGGGCAGGCCGAACCAGGAGGCCACCCGGTTGCGGTTCTCGATCACCTTCTCGCGGTCGTCGTCAGAGCCGATGCCGACGTTGAGACCGGCGTACAAACCTTCGGAAACGCCGCCCTTGCGGGTGAAGAAGCCGTGACGAACACGGGCGCCGGCCCTGTCGTTCAACAGGGGGCTCTCGATCGGCTCCGGCAAGGGTCTGTCCCGCATCGGTGTTATCTATCCCGTTGATTTGAAGAGGTTTTGGGCTTCTCTCAAGGCATGCCCGCTGCTTCGATTTAGGGCGAGAGTGGCGCAAGAAAAGGGCGGATGTCAATCGGTTGATGAATTGACGGTCGCTGTTCACTCCACCGCGCGGAACGGCATCAGCTTCAATGCCGGGCTCGATACCGCGATGACTTTGAAGAGTTCGCCCATCTTGCCGGCACCTTCGCCGGCAAGCCGATCGACGGCGGCGGCGATCAGGCGCTGTTCGGTCGGCTCCTTGTCCTTGGCAAGCGCGGTCGCCCGCTCGGCAAGGCCGAGGCCGAACAGGAAATCACCCTGGTGCAAGCCGCCGTTCAAGTGCACGCCCGTGGAAACGGCAATGCGTGCGAGGTCCTCGAAGTCGACATGGCTGGTGAGGTCCGCTTCGCCGGGATTTTCGAGCGGCGGATCGTAGTCATGGTGGCGGATGGCTTGCAGCGTATCGCCGAAACCGGTGACCAGATGGCCGTAGTCGATGATCAGAGCCGTGCCACCGAAGGTCCTCAAGCGTTCGCACAGCGTCAGCATCACCGCCTGGCGGGCCGGCGACAGTTCGAAGATCGTGCCGTCGGGAATGCCGGCGAGGGGCGAGGGAAGGAGCTGCGGGTCGAGCGTCGCGACGCCGGCGGCAAAGCCGAGTTCATCTTCGGCGTTAAGGCCGACGAGACGTTCGCGAAAACCGGTCGGCGTCTTGACGAACTGGCGGATCGGGATCGCGTCGAACAATTCGTTGGCGGCGATCAGCGTGAAACCTTCGGGGACTTCCTCGAAACTGTCATGCCAGGAAATCTTGGTCGAGAAAGCCTCGAGCGTGATGCGCTGGACGCCGCGCAAACGCTCGCTGGTCTCGACCAGATGCACGTGCAGGTCTTCGAAAAAGCGCGGCGCGATGCGTTTGATCACCCGCAGCATGTCGGTCATCATCGTGCCGCGGCCGGGGCCGATCTCCACCAGCCGGACGCCCGTGGGCGTTCCGTGCTGTTGCCAGGCGTGCACCATGAAGACGCCGATCATCTCGCCGAACAACTGGCTGATCTCCGGCGCGGTGATGAAATCACCGTGACGGCCGAAAGGCTCGCGGGTGCGATAATAGCCGTATTCCGGATCGGCGAGGCACAGCGCGAAATAGTCGGTGACGCTGATCGGGCCGTTGGTGCGGATCAGGGTCTTGATCTTCTCTGTGAGGGGAGTGCTCACCGGGTGTGCCTCCCTCAAGCTTTCGCCGCGGACGTTGCCGCCGTGCGGGCCCGGACAATGGCCCAAAGGCCTGCTGCGATCATCGGCAGCGACAGAACCATGCCCATGGTCAGCCAATTGGTGCCGAGCAGATAACCGAGCTGCGCATCCGGCTCGCGGAAAAATTCCACAAAAATGCGGCAGAGCGCGTAACCGACGACGAAGGTGCCGGCGATGGTGCCAGGGACTTTCAGCGCCTTGAAACGGAAGATCAGCAGGGCGAGGACGAGTACCAGCACGATGCCTTCGAGGCCTGCTTCATAGAGCTGGCTCGGATGGCGCGCGAACGGGCCGCCGGTCGGAAAGACGACCGCCCAGGGCGCGCTGCTGAGGCGTCCCCAGAGCTCGCCGTTGATGAAATTGGCGATGCGGCCGAAGAACAGGCCGAAAGGCACGACGGCTGCGACCGTGTCGAACATGCTCCAGACCGGAATGGCATTGCGGCGGGCGAAGATGATCATCGCGATCGTTGCGCCGATGAAGCCGCCATGGAAGGACATGCCGCCGTTCCAGATCTCGATCGCGCGGATGGGGTTCGCGGCCACGGCCGCCATGTCGTAGAAGAGGATATAACCGATGCGGCCGCCAAGCACGATGCCGGCAGCGACCCAGACGAGGAAATCGTCGAGCTGGGCAGCCGTGATCGGCGACTGGCCGTCTCTCCACAGGGAAGCGTTGGCAGCCAGTCGACGCGCATAAAACCAGCCGAGCATGATGCCCGCGACATAGGCGAGCCCATACCAATGGATGGCGAGCGGGCCGATGGAGAAGGCCACCGGATCGATGTTCGGGAACGGCATCAGAGCGAAAAGATGAAGCGCTTCGTACAAATTACAGGGTCCAACCTAACGGCATTGCGCGGAACATGGCGTTGCGGCCATCGACGGTCAAGGTGAATCTAAGCGAGTGCTCATGCGAACGGTGGATGATGCTTGCAAGCGGCCCGCACAGGCCCTACTTGAACCCTATGGACATTCGCCGGCCGGATTGCCGGCCAGACGATATGGGAGTTCAGAACCATGGCAACCGGCACGAACCGCATTCTCGACGACTTCGCGCGGCTGATGACCGATGCCGCTGGCGCTGCCCAAGGGGTGCGCAAGGAGGTCGAAACCGCATTTCACGCCCAGGCCGAGCGGTTCCTCAACAGCATGGATATCGTCAAGCGCGAGGAATTCGAGGCCGTCCGCGAAATGGCAGCCCGCGCCCGCGACGAAAACGAAGCGCTGAAGGCGCGGATCGAGGCGCTGGAAGCCAAGCTTTCGGGGCAGTGATCTGCGTTTCCCGGGGACGATCTGCCTCTCTTGCGTAAAATCTAGCACTTAGCTCGTCAGCTAAGATGCTGTTTTTCTTTTCTCCTCCCATGGGGAGAGGAAAAGGGCGTACCCAATACCTTCCCCGCCCCTCCAAGCCCTGCCTACAATCCGCTTGCTTCCGTCGCCGGAGTGTTTCGCGAGACGTTCGCGGGCAGGCGGAGGCCGGCGCTTTCATCAAAACCGTAACGTGCGGGGATGGTGGAAGAGGTGAAAGCCATGGAGTGCTCGTTGCAAGACGACCATTCCTATCAAGCCTCCCCCGGACAGCCATGTCCGGTTCGGTTGAGCCGTGCAAGTGGCAGGCCTGTCCCGAAAGGATGGGCGCGAATGAAGCCACGCAGCGAGGCAAGATGATCACCTGTAGAGGCCGGAAGCCTCGAAAGAACGCCGAAGGCCACGCGAATGCGGAGCCACCATTAATAAATCATTCGAGGTTCCGCATTCGCGTGGGCTCTCCGATCGAACCGTGCCGAACAGATTTTCGGCGCGGGCGCAGGTGTTGAAACAAAAAAGTGACACCCTGTGGACACATTCAAAAAAGCCAGTGTCCAGAGTCGCTTATGACTCCGTTCTGATCCCCGTTGCGAACATGTTTCAAGTTTTGCCCATGTAAAAACCGGTGGAGGGGCTGGCAGCCGGACTCCGTCTAGGTACACTGATTTTAAAGGATGATTCGAAACGGCTTGGTAAGCTCCAGACAGGGTGACTGCGTTATTCTGGAAGCGTCGGACGATCATCGACAGTGTTGTTCCCGGTTACTGTTCGCGTGTTTTTGGCGTTTTACCGCACGAATTCGCATTCATTCCGGTCAAGAAGGTGCCGCATGACGCTTATGGAAATGGAAATCGAACGCCAGTCGAATCCGGTCGATATGATCGAATTCGTTGCTGCCTCGAACGATTGGACGTTCGAACGGTCGGGTGAAGACGAGATCGCCATGACCGTGGAAGGCCGCTGGACGGACTACCATGTTTCCTTCTCCTGGATGGAGGAGTTCGAAGCGCTGCATCTCGCCTGCGCTTTCGACATCAAGATTCCCGACGCTCGCGTCAATGAGGTCATCCGCCTGCTGAGCCACGTCAACGGGCAGGTGCTGATGGGCCATTTCGACGTATGGCGTCAGGAAGACGTGGTCATCTTCCGGCAGTCGCTGCTGTTGGCCGGCGGCGCCGAACCCAACAACCAGCAGGTCGAAGTGCTGCTTTCGAGTGCGCTCGATGCCTGCGAATCCTATTATCAGGCGTTCCAGTTTGTCGTATGGTCGGGCATGGAGGCGAAGGCCGCCATGGAAGCCGTTCTGTTCGAAACCGTGGGCGAGTGCTGATGGCCTCTGGTCAGTTGGGATCCATCATTCTGGTCGGCGCCGGCAATATGGGCGGCGCCATGCTGTCCGGCTGGCTGAAAAAGGGCGTGCCCGGCGCGTCCGTGACAGTCATCGACCCATCGCCTTCCGATGCGATGAAAACGATGATGTCCGAGGCCGGTGCGCATCACTTTACCGCGCTTCCCGGCGATACGTCCGCTGATATTCTGTTCCTTGCGGTCAAACCGCAACTGATGGATGCCGTTCTGCCGCCCTTGAAGCCGGTCGTCGGTTCCGGCACGGTCGTCGTTTCGGTTGCGGCCGGCAAGACGCTCGCCTATCTCGAAAAGCATCTCGGCAAAGCCGCCATGGTGCGTGCCATGCCGAATACACCTGCCATGATCGGCCGCGGCGTCACCGGCGCCTATGCCAATCCCAAGGTCACTGAAGCCCAGCGCGAAGCGGTGCAATCGCTGCTCAAGGTCAGCGGGCCGGTGGAATGGGTTTCAAGCGAAGCGGATATCGATGCGGTGACCGCCGTTTCAGGCAGCGGCCCGGCCTATGTGTTCTATCTCGTGGAGTGCATGGCGGAAGCGGGCCGGAAAGCAGGCCTGCCGGCGGACCTCGCCATGCGGCTTGCGCGGGAAACTGTCTCGGGGGCTGGCGAGCTCCTTCACCAGTCCCCGGACGACGCTTCCAGGCTTCGCCAGAACGTCACCTCGCCGAACGGCACGACGGCTGCGGCACTTGCCGTGCTGATGGCCGACGACGGCATGCAGCCGCTGTTCGACAAGGCGATCGCGGCTGCCCGCGACAGAGCCGAAGAACTCGGCGCCTGAGTGAGTTCGAATGGCTGAGGACATCACCTATTCCGACTTCGAAAAGGTGGACATCCGCGTCGGCACGATCGTCGAGGTCGAGGCGTTTCCGGAAGCCCGCAAGCCAGCCTTCAAGCTGAAGATCGATTTCGGCCCGGAGATCGGCATCAAGAAATCCTCGGCGCAGATCACCGTGCATTATACGCCGGAAACGCTGGTCGGCCGGCAGGTGCTCGGCGTCGTCAATTTCCCGCCGCGGCAGATCGGGCCGTTCCGCTCGGAAGTGCTGACCCTCGGCTTCGAGGACGAGAACGGCGCGATCGTGCTTGCCGCCGTCGAGCAGCCGGTGCCGAACGGCCGGAAGCTGATGTAACCGAGCGCTGATGCGCAGGGCAAATCGTCAGTGGATATCGCGGCTCTCGACCTCGCCGAGGCTGAACGACCGGAACTCCACCTCGAAACCTTCGCGTTGCGGCGAGCAGAAGGTCAGACCGACGGAGAGTTCGGTGAGTGCAGGCGGGAAATAAGCGAGCCGCGCCATGCGCCAGTCCGGCCGCGTATCGGTTCTGTACTGGATGAAGAGGGCGTCGCCCATGCGGGTGACGCGGACGAAGATCTCCTCGAAATCGTCGGTGAGCCGGAAGGCGGACCAGTCGGAGTGGCCGTTGGTCACCACAACGCTGAAATGGCGGGCGCCATCGGTGAATTCGATGCCGCATTTCATCCAGTGTTTTTCGTCATGACGGATCATCAGGCCGGCCTGGTCGTAGAGCGCCTCGTACCTCCCGACGAAGGAGGTTTCGGCGGTGAAATCGCCCTTTTGCGTCCGATGGAGGAAATGGCCGCTGTCGCGATGAAACCCGTAATAGGTACCCTGCCAGAAATCGGTTTCAAGGCCGGAGCGGGCGATCAGTCGGCCGTCCTCCTCGCGGCTTTCGGGCGGCGGGTTCAGCCAGGACATCTCGGAAAGGTCGATCGGCATCGGTTCCTCGTCAATGATCAGGCGGGGACGCGCACGACGGCGCGCAAGCCGCCGCGGGGGCTGTCGGCGAGGGTGACGTTGCCGCCATGGGCGCGGGCAAT
>NZ_JALBGW010000194.1:0-8212 GCF_023006485.1 Neorhizobium sp. BETTINA12A | reverse complement strand
CGGATCAGCCGCTCCGTGGCGGCGCGGCCACCGGCGACGTCTCCCGGCACGATGGAGGGCAGTCGCCTGTCCTGGTCGTAGCAATTGACGAGCACCGAGGGCACAGTGAACAGGGCCGCCGGCGGGTCGATCTTGCGGGTCAGGATGGTGCCGAAGATATAGCCCAGCAAGGGCTGCTGCCGACACAGCGAAAACACGTCCTCGTCGGGGTCCTCGCCCGCGCGAAAAATTCCGAGCGTGACGATAATGCCGAATTCGAGCGCCTTTTCCCGCGCGCCCTCGAAAGCGAGCGCCATCCAGGGATCGGTTGTCAGCTCGTCCGTGATGAAGCAGATGACCCTGCTGTCGGACAGGTCGCCAGACGGCGACCTGTTGGGGAGCCTGTAGCCGAGCTCCTGAACCGCATCCATCACCTTCTTGCGCGTGGCTTCGCTGAAGCGGGCGCCGGCACTGCCGTTGAGGATCAGGGAAACGGTTGCCTGTGACACACTTGCTCGCGCCGCGACATCCATCATGGTTGGTTTCAAGGCGTTCTCCATGTCGCTTGCCACAACACCGCAAGGTTTTCCACCTATCGCCGCATATTCCGGAATCGGTCGAATGCCACAGCAACGATTATGAACGTACCTATGAACATTCCTTGCCAGAAAGTCGAGATGCCCAACAGGATCAGGGAGTTGCGAATTACCTCTATCAACAATGCGCCGACCACCGCGCCAAGCGCATTGCCCTCCCCGCCCGCCAGGTTGGCGCCGCCGATCACGGCGGCGGCAATCACGGTCAGTTCCATTCCCTGTCCGAGATTGGTCGTGACGCTTCCCAGCCAGCCGGCCATCAGGATGCCGGCCAGCCCGGCGGTCATGGCCGAGAACATGTAGATGCTGACTTTCAGCCGCCGCACGGGAATGCCGGCCAGCACAGCTGCGTTCTCGTTGCCGCCGATGGCGAAAAGATGCTGGCCCCACCTCGTCCAGCGAAACACCAGCGACATGACCACGGCCAGCACACACAGCACATATAGTGGATGGGGAAGCCCGAGTGTCGAGCCGCCGCCGATCCACAGCAGCAGGTCGTGATCGGGACCGAACTCCCAGATCATCTTGTTGTCCGAAAGCACCATCGCCAGGGACCGGGCGGCCGACAGGCTCCCGAGCGTGACGACAAAGGCCGGCATACCGGCATAGGCGATCAGGATGCCGTTGAACAGGCCGATCAGCAGGGCGGCACCCAGCGCAAGACCGGCAGACAGCCAGAAGCCCATGCCGCTGGCCATGGCCACACTTATCACCATGGCGCTCAGCACCACGCTTGAGCCGACGGACAGGTCGATGCCGCCCGATGCGATCACGGCCGTCATGCCGATGGCAATGACCGCCACGAAGGCGAAATTTCGGGCGACATTGAAGAGATTGCGGTCGCTGGTGAACGCATCGGTCATCAGCGACAGGGCCAGGCATGCCAGCACGGCCGCTATGAAGACCCAGAAGACCTGCAGGTTCTTCAGTCGGGCAAACCAGCTGTCGTGCCGGGAATTGTTGATGATGTCGTCGAGTGTCGTCATGGCAATTTTTCTCCTAGGCGGCATCGATGGCGCCGGTGATCAGTCCGGTCACTTCCTCGGGCGACGAGGCGCCCACCGGTTTTCGGCAGACCAAGCGCCCGCGGCGCAGGACGGCGATATTGTCGGACACGCTGAAGATGTCCGGCATCCGATGGCTGATCAGGATCACGCTGATGCCGCGGTCGCGCAGGCGGCGGATCAGGTCGAGCACCTCGGCCACCTGGCGTACCGAGATGGCCGCCGTCGGTTCGTCCATCATCACGATCTTCGGTTCCGACAGCAGCGTGCGGGCGATCGCGACCGCCTGGCGCTGCCCCCCGGACATGCGCCGCACGAGCTGCCGCGGGCGGGTTTCGGACTTGAGCTGCTTGAACAGGTTGGCAGAGACCGTGTTCATCCGCTTGAAATCGATGTATCGGATCGGCCCGAACCGGCGCAGCGGCTCCCTGCCCAAGAAGACGTTTGAGGCGGCCGAGAGATTGTCGGCAAGCGCGAGGTCCTGGTAAACCATCTCCACCCCCTCGCGCTGCGCATCGATCGGCTTGTGAAAGACGACAGATTTTCCATCGATGCTGAGTTCGCCGGTAGACGGGCGGAAATTGCCGGCGATGATCTTGACCAGCGTGGACTTGCCCGCGCCGTTGTCACCCATCAGTCCCAGCACTTCTCCCGGTTCGATGGACAGCGACACGTCGCTGAGTGCCTGGATCGCTCCGAAGTTTTTCGAAATTCCTGAAAAGACAAGTCGCGACACGTGGTTCTCCTCCCCCGCGATGGTTTCCTGGCGCTCCGGCAGGCCGCTCTTTGCCCCGCCGGCGTTCCCGTTTTGCGCATTTAATAACTAATTACTTGACTTAATATTATTAGTAAACAAAATCCATCACGCAAGAATGTTGCAGGGGAGTGCGACATGAAACTGCTGGTTACAGGCGGCACGGGGAAGGTAGGGCAGGCTTTCCTGCCGGCGTTCCTGTCTGATCTCCGTTTCGCGGATTGGGAGGTGGCGGCGCTTTGCAACAACAGGACCGTCATGCCTGCAGACCGCCTGTCCGTCGTCGCGGGTTCGATGTCGGATTCCGACGTGGTCGCCGGGGCCCTGCAGGGCGTGAGCCATGTGATCCACATGGCCGCCGTCAAGGAAACGCCGGAACAGATCTTCGATGTCGCGCTGAAGGGCCTTTTCCTGCTCCTCGACGCGTTCCGCAAATCCGATACCGCCCGGCAGTTCATCCTTCTCAGCGGCGATTGCACCGTGGGCCATATCTTCCAGCGCTACGATGAGCCGATCACGGAAACCTCGGCGCGCCGTGCCTACAAGGGCTGCTATGCCCTGACCAAGACCCTGGAGGAGGTGATGCTGGAGCAGTTCGGCATTCAGTATGGGGTGAATTGGACGACCCTGCGGGCGCCCTGGATCATGGAAAAGGATGACTTCCGCTTCGCGCTTGCCCTCGGCGACGACCAGTTCGGTGGCCCAAGCTGGTCGGAACTGATCGACGCAGATGCGCTCGAACAGTGCCGCAAGGGCGGCTATGCGCCCGTCATGCGCGACGCCGGGGGCGGCTACCTCAGGCGCAATTTCGTCCATGTCGACGATCTGGTCGGCGCGATCCTGGCTGCTATCGACAACCCGCGCACCACCGGCCAACTCTTCAACATTTCAATGGACCAGCCAGTGGATTACGGCGATCTCGGCGCCCGTTTGGCGGCGCGGCATGGATTACGGCCGATCGAGATCGACACCCCGTTTCACAGCAATTGGCTCGATAATTCCAAAGCAAGAATGCTGCTTGGCTGGGCACCGCAGGTCGATCTGGA
The DNA here is from genome assembly GCF_023006485.1 of Neorhizobium sp. BETTINA12A. NCBI lineage: Bacteria > Pseudomonadati > Pseudomonadota > Alphaproteobacteria > Hyphomicrobiales > Rhizobiaceae > Neorhizobium > Neorhizobium sp. BETTINA12A. The sequence goes on along the minus strand of NZ_JALBGW010000194.1, from coordinate 4,833 downwards.
GCAGATGATCGATCGCGCATGGCGCTACGAGCGCGCGGACAACGACCCGCGCATTGTCTGGTATCCCGGCTGAGGCATGAAGCCTCGACCGGTGTAAGAGGAGGAGGAAAGAAAATGAAAATCAATATATTGGCAATGGCGGCGATGGCAGTTGCGGCGCTTGCTGCGGCGCCGGCCGCGGCGCAAGGCAAAAAGACCTTGGCGATCGTCGTCAAGGGTCTCGACAATCCGTTCTTCGAGCAGATCAATCTCGGCTGCAAGAAGTGGAAGTCGGAGAATGCGAGTAGCGAATATGAATGCCTCTATACCGGCCCGGCCTCATCGGCGGACGAGGCCGGCGAGGTCCAGATCGTCGACGACCTGCTGACGAAAGGCGTTGCGGCCATCGCCATTTCGCCCTCGAACGCGCCGGCCATGGCGACCCGCATCAAGGCCATCGCCCCGTCCATTCCGGTTATGACTGTCGATGCGGACTTTCTCGAGAAGGACCATGCTCTGCGCAAGACCTATCTGGGCACCGACAACTACCTGATGGGCGTGAAGATGGCCGAGCAGGCCATGAAGCTGAAGCCGAAGGGCGGATCGGTCTGCCTGCAACTGGGCAACGTGGCCGCCGCCAATATCAATGCCCGCGCCCAGGGCTTCCGCGACACCATCGGCGGCGCCAAGAACATCGATCGTCTGACCGGTCAGGGCGGTTGGAAGGAAATCGGAGGGTGCCCGGTTTACACCAATGACCAGGCAGACCTTGCTAACCAGCAGATGTCGGATGTGTTCACTGCAAATCCCACACTGGACGCCTTCATCCTTGTCGGCGGCTGGGCGCAGTTTGCCCCGCAGGCCTATGCGCAGGTCACGGACCAGGTGATGCCCAAGCTCAAGAGCAAGGAGTTGATCATCATCGCCGGCGATACGCTGCCGCCGCAGACCAAGGCCTTCCGCGAAGGTCGCAGCCATTCGCAGGTCGGACAGCGCCCCTTCGAGATGGGCTACAAGGCGCCTGACGTCATGATCAAGCTGATCAAGGGCGAGAAAGTCGCCGATCCGCTGTTTACCGGCCTTGACGTCTGCAACCTCGACGATCCGGGTTTCTGCGCCAAGAACTAGTGCGGATCCCTGCCAGGGAGGTGCCGGTTCGTCTCCCGGCCCCTTTGGCAGGATGCGAGTTATTAGTAATAATATTACTGAGCCACCAGATGTGAAACCGTGTTTAGCGCGACCTTTGAGGAATGGGTCGCGGGGAGGAACAACATGAAACGTCTCAATTCACTGATGCTTGCCGCAGGCCTGGTGCTTGCCGCCAGTCCGTCATTTGCCGGCGACAAGCCGGCGCTCGCCTTTGTCGTCAACGCCGCGTCCGATTTCTGGAAACTGGCTGAGGCTGGCGTAAAGGCGGCCCAGGCCGAATTGCCCGGTTACGACCTGCAGTTCCGTTACCCGGCCCAGGGGACCGCCGCCCTGCAGAATGCCCTGATGGACGACCTGGTCGCTGCCGGGGCGGATGCGATCATGATCTCGTCGGCCGATCCGAAAAATTCGATCGGCGCCTTCAACAGGATCGCGGCCCAGGTGCCGCTGTTCACCACCGATAGCGATGCGCCCGCCAGCAAGCGCATCGCCTATCTCGGTTCGTCCAATACGGATGCTGGGGTCCAGGCCGGCGAGATCGCGCGGGCGGCCATGCCCAAGGGCGGAAAATGCATGGGCTTCGTCGGCTTCCTGGGGGCCGACAATGCCGTCGAACGGATCGCAGGCTTCCGCAAGGCGGTTAAAGGATCCGGCATAGAACTGGTCGATGTGCGTGGCGACGATGTCGATTTCGCCCGAGCCCGGTCGAATGTCGATGACGTGCTGGCCGCCAGCCCTGACATCACCTGCATGGTCGGCTTCTATTCCTATAATCCGCCCAAGATCTACGAAGCGCTGCAGGCGGCCGGCAAGCTGGGAAAAATCCAGGTCATCGCCTTCGACGAAGATCCCGTAACGCTCGGCGCGGTGAGGGAAGGCAAATTCGCCGGAACGGTGGTCCAGGATCCCTACCAATGGGGATACCAGGGCATGAAGCTGATGGCCGCCTACCTGAAAGGCGACAAGTCGCAGGTACCGGCAAACGGCCTGATCATCGTGCCGACCAAGAAGATCGACAAGGGCAATGTCGATGCCTTCGCCGCCGAATTGAAGGCGCGCGTGGGGAAATAGAAGCCGTCTCCAAAAAGGTCCCTGCTGCACGAACTCCCGTGGTTCGTGCAGCACCTATCCGTTCCTGCCATCCGGGAGTTTCGATGACGGCCTATCGGCAAAAGGACATATCGCTCGACCTTCTGGGGATTACCAAGGTCTATCCGGGAGCAATCGCCCTCAACAATGTCTCGCTGAGCATTCGCGGCGGCGAGGTGGTCGGCCTGGTTGGAGAAAACGGCGCGGGAAAATCCACGCTGATGAAAGTGCTAAGCGGCGCCATCGCACCTGACGAGGGCCACATCGTCATCGATGGCGAGGAAGTGACATCGCTGACATCGGCGCGCGTACATGAGCGCGGCATCGCCCTTGTCCACCAGGAACTCAATCCGTTTTCCAATCTCGATGTGACGGCAAACGTGCTTCTGGGGCGGGAGATCAGGCGCGGAATGTTCGGCCTTCTCGACCAGGCCGCGATGGAGCGCAAGGTCGCGCCGATCCTCGCCCGGCTGGATACTCGTTTCGGTCCGAATGACGCTGTCTCCGGCCTGTCCCTGGCCGATCAGCAATTGCTTGAAATCGCCCGTGCGCTTTCGATCGATCCGCGCCTGCTCATTCTCGACGAACCCACGTCCAGCCTGACCCTGTCCGAGACCAAGCGTCTTCTTGACGTAATCAGGCAGTTGAGCGCCGACGGCGTGGCGGTGCTGTTCATCACCCACCGCCTGGCTGAAATCGAGGAGGTGGCGAGCCGCGTCGTGGTGCTGCGTGACGGCCGCAATGCCGGAGCCCTCGGTTGCGGCGAAATCACCAAGGACGCCATGATCCGGCTGATGATCGGCCGCGATGTCGGCCAGTTCTATGAAAAGGCAGAGCATGACCCCGGCAGGCCGGTGCTGGAATTGAAGGGACTGCGCACAAAGGCCTATCCGCAACATCCGCTCGACCTTTGCCTGCGCGCGGGCGAGATCCTATGCCTGACGGGCCTGGTCGGCGCGGGGCGTACGGAGCTTGCCCGCGCGCTTTTTGGCATAGACCGCATCGAAGGGGGCGTGCTGGAGATCGAGGGCCAGCGACTCGTCGGCCATTCCGTTCCAGCCGCCATCGCCGCCGGCCTCTGCCTGGTGCCGGAGGATCGCAAGACGGAAGGCCTTTTTCTCGATTTCTCGATCACCGAGAACATCGCCATGCCGAGCCATGCCGCGCTGTCGCGAGTAGGATTTGTCGATATAGGCGCCGAGACCGCCCTGGCTGAGGCATCGCGGCACAAACTGAACATCAAGACGGCAGGCCTCGGTCGCGCGGCGGCAGAAATGTCCGGTGGCAATCAGCAGAAGGTGGTCTTGGCCAAATGGCTGGCAATGAAGCCCAGGATCATCATTCTGGACGAGCCCACACGCGGCATCGATGTCGGCGCCAAGGCGGAAGTCTACCGCCTGATGCAGGCGCTCGCCGCCGATGGCGTAGCGCTGCTGATGATCTCGTCGGACATGGAAGAGGTGATCGGGATATCCGATCGGGTCGCCGTCATGTGCCGCGGTCGCATCGCCGGTACGCTCGCGCGCGATCAACTGACCGAGGAGACCATTCTCCAACTGGCCGTGGAATAGGGACTCCGCAGCATGCAGAAAAAAGATATCGGATTAGCCACGCTTGTGATGACCGTCGGTGCAATCGTCGCCGTGATGAATCCACGGTTCCTGTCGCCGATCAACCTGGCCAACACGGCAAACCTGATCGGCCTGTTCGGGCTGTTCTCCATTGCCGAGGCCTTCGTCATCGTCACGGCGGGCATCGAACTGTCCATCGGCTCGGTGATCGCGTTGATAGGCGTCATTTTTGTCGATCTGATCGCCAGCTTCGGCGTTCCCTGGCCAGTCGCACTTGCAATCGTGATGGTGTTGTCAGTCACCATCGGCCTTCTGCACGGCTGGCTGATAACCCGCCTCAAGCTTCAGCCTTTCGTCGTCACGCTCTGCGGGCTTCTGATCTATCGCGGCATTGCGCGCTTCTACACCAGGGATGGCACGGCCGGCTTCACCTTCGGGTCCGACTTTCCGATGCTGGAATATCTGATCGCGGGCCGCACAGCCGGCGTGCCCCATTCCGTCGTCGCGTTCCTGCTGGTCGCTGTTGCAGCCTGGTTTCTCCTGCACCGGACCGTGCTCGGCCGACATCTTTTTGCCGTCGGCAAAAATCCCGAGGCGACGAGTTTTTCAGGTATCGACACCACCAGGGTCATCATCCAAGCCTATGTGCTTTGCGCGTTCCTGACAGGCATTTCGGCGGTGTTTTTCGCCATGTATACCCGCTCCGTCCAGCCTTCCTCCCATGGCAATTTCTACGAGCTGTACGGCATAGCCGCCGCGGTCCTGGGTGGCTTCTCTTTGCGGGGCGGCGAGGGGTCGATCATCGGCGTGGTGCTGGGCGTGATCCTGCTTCAGGTCCTGCAAAACCTCGTCAATCTCTTGGGCATCCCCTCTTCACTGAATTTCGCCGTCATGGGCAGCGTCATCCTTGCCGGCGTGATCGCCGACACGCAGTTTTCCCGCTACCGCGACGCCCGCAGGCAGGCCATTGCCATGGCCGCCTTGGAAGACGGTGGCAAGCCTCAAGCGTGAGCCGAGAGCGTCCGACGGAGGCTACGATTGCAGG